>CAYWDY010000193.1:0-5057 GCA_964455985.1 uncultured Flavobacteriales bacterium | reverse complement strand
AAGGATTCCCCTTTGATGGTTTTGACAGAGACGGCGGGAAGCGTTCGGCCCGAATCCTGAGCGTTCACGGAACAGACGATGGCCCAAGCGGCGAATATGGAAATGAGGTATTTCATGACACGGGATTAAAATGCGTGTACAAATTAACGGAAAACGGGATTGATTGCCATTATTTCCGATTTTTTCTGAAAAAACAGGCATTTAAGGGTAAATCGACTGGAATAATTGTGTGAGATTTCCAAAATCTGAGTAGCTGTGTTTGATACCTAATCACCAGTCCATTATTCAAACAACTCTCAACCTCATGAAAAAACTAGTACTTGCTCTTTTTGTCGGAATGGCTCTGCTGTCCGCCAATTCATCGAAGGCACAAATGGCTGCCGGAAGCATTGCACCGGATTTCACGGCTACCGACATCAATGGTAACTCCTGGAACCTTTACAGCATCCTGGACTCTGGTTACACCGTTATCATGGATATTTCCGCTACTTGGTGCGGTCCATGTTGGAGTTACCACAACGCTGGGACACTAGAGTCAGTATACACACAGTATGGCCCGGATGGCACCAACGAAATGCGTGTGTTTTTCGTTGAGGGGGACGCCTCCACCACACTTGCTGACTTGCAGGGCACAGGCTCCAATACTCAAGGAGATTGGGTGACCGGCACCGAGTATCCAATCCTTGATAATGCTACCATTGCAAACAGCTTTGACATCAATTACTTTCCTACGATATATATGATTTGCCCAGACCGCGTCATCAAAGAAGTGGGCCAATTATCAACCGCATCCGCATTTCTCTCACAGAAGAATTCAAACTGTTTTTCAGCCGTCGGTGCTGATGACGCCGGTATCACCAACTCCATGGCTGTTCTTAACGGCACCTTGGCATCCTGCAACGCGGTGGATATCAGCTACCGTCTGTGCAACTACGGCACCACTCCATTGACCAGCGCAACGGTTAACTTGGATCTCGACGGTGTCAATGCCGCCTCTTTCAACTGGACGGGCAGTCTGAACACCTATGAGTCAACGATTCTGACCTTCGTTGGCGTTTCCGGAAACACCGGTACCAACAACGCTACGGTAACTGCTACGAATCCCAACGGTGGAACAGACGCTCAGGCAGGTAATGACGCCCGCTCTATCGACGTGATCAAATACTCTAGCCAAGGCACTACGATTCCCGCACAAACCTTCGCTGGAACTTTCCCTCCTGCGGATTGGCTGCACCTCACCCCTCCCACCACAACCAGTGGTGCGTTCTTGACCCGTTCTACGGCCAGCAACGGCGGCGGTACCGGTTCTGTGAAGGCTGACTTCTGGTCTGCATCATCTGGCGACATCGACGTGCTGCAATTGCCTCAGCTCGACCTGACTGCTGTTGTAAATCCAATGATGACCTTCGACGTTTCTCACGCCCGTTACAGCACAAGCAACGACAACCTGAAAGTTAAAGTATCTACCAACTGCGGTCTCACCTGGATGACCTTGTACAACAAGTCCGGCGCCACCTTGGCCACCACGGCTGCTGCTACTTCAGCATTCACGCCTACAACCGCAGCTCAATGGCGCAACGACACGGTAAGCCTGTCCAACTATGCCACCAACCAGAATGTGTTCGTCCGCTTCGAATTCCTTTCGAATTACGGTAACAACGCCTACGTGGATAACATCAACATCCTTGCTAATACCGCTGGTATCAACACCATCGCTCAAAACCTCCAATTCGACATCTACCCGAACCCGGCTACCGATCGTTCAATGGTTGATTTCACCCTGGAAAGCAAAGAGAATGTGGTTCTCGAAGTGTACAACCAAATCGGCGCTGTCGTTTACACCCGTAACGAAGGCGCTATGGCTGCCGGCGAATACATCTTTGAAATCCCGACAGCTGGTTTTGCTTCTGGCGTGTACACCGTCAACGTGAAAACTGACGCTGGAAATTCCCTGAAGAAACTCGTTATCAAGTAATATCCTATTGAATGACAAAGCGGGAGAGCTTCGGCTTCTTCCGCTTTGTTTTTAGAAATTGATTTCCATGAAAAAAACCTTACTCTCCGCTTTGTTTATCGGCTTGTGCCTGGGATCCTTCGCCCAATCCTTGTCGATTTCGAACGCGGTCAATAACCTCACGGGGCCGGCGAATACCCTCATGATCGGACATGCGTCCGTCACCAACACAGGCAGCGGAACCATCTCCGTAAAAGTTCTGCGTACGCAAAACGATACGGCCGCTGGCCACTCCAGCTTCTTCTGTTGGAATACCGCCTGCTTTCCGGCAACCACCAATGAGTCACCGTTCTTCCTGAACTTGAATCCAGGCGATATCGACACTACGCTGGAAGCCAAGTTAGATCCACTGGGTCACGCCGGACAAAGCGTGGTGACGTATTGTTTTTACGACATGGATAATCCGTCAGATTCTACTTGCGTCACGTTCAACTTCAACGCGACACCCGTGGGCATCGATGAAATCGGTAGCCGGGCACTTTCGGTCGCCTATCCTAATCCGGCCGATAACTATACGGTGATCGGCTATGTTGCCGGTTCCAAGAACGCCCGACTAGTAGTAAACAACTTGCTGGGTGCTACCGTCAAGGATATCAACTTGGCCGAAAAACAGTCCAGCTATCTCTTGAATACGTCTGACCTGCGCACCGGGGTATACATCTACTCCTTGTGGCTGGACGGACGAATGGTAGCCTCGCGCAAATTGGTGGTCAATCACCGCTAATCGTCACCCAATCATTTGTTTAAAGGCTGTCCAACGACAGCCTTTTTTACTATCCACGGGTATTTTCATGCGCTAACCCGGATATTCCTTTTCAAGGCGCGTATTTCGTATTTTTACTGACTGTATCATCCGGAAACCATGAGTGAGAAAAAGATAAATCAGGAAGCGTTGGACTATCACGCCCAAGGCAGACCTGGAAAGATTGAAGTCATCCCCAGCAAACCCTACAGCTCCCAGCGGGATCTCTCCCTCGCCTATTCACCCGGCGTGGCAGAGCCTTGCCTGCAGATCGCTGCCAATCCCGAGGATGTGTACAAGTACACCGCCAAAGGAAATCTGGTGGCTGTCATTTCGAACGGTACCGCCGTTCTGGGTCTTGGAAATATCGGACCTGAAGCGGGAAAGCCCGTGATGGAAGGAAAAGGATTACTCTTCAAGATTTTCGCAGACATAGATGTATTCGACATCGAAGTGGCAGAAACTGATGTAGACCGTTTTGTCGATACCGTGAAAGCCATCGCCCCGACGTTCGGCGGCATCAACCTGGAAGACATCAAGGCTCCCGAGTGTTTTGAAATCGAAAGACGCCTGAAGGAGGAGTTGAAGATCCCGGTGATGCACGACGACCAACACGGTACCGCGATCATTTCCGGAGCTGCTTTATTGAATGCGCTGGAACTGGCGCGTAAACGTATCGATGAAGTTCGCGTTGTTGTCAGTGGTGCTGGAGCCTCCGCCATTTCCTGCGTCAAGCTTTATCTTGCCCTGGGGGTGAAGAAAGAAAATGTGATGATGTTTGATAGCACAGGCATCATCCATAGTGGCAGAACAGATCTGGATTCCAACAAGCAGCTATTCGCCATAGACACCAAGGTCCGCACACTGGAAGAAGCGATGAAAGGTGCCGACGTCTTCCTCGGGCTATCGAAAGGGAATATTGTCTCTGTTGATATGGTCAAGTCCATGGCAGCAAACGCCATCGTATTCGCTCTGGCCAATCCCGACCCTGAAATTTCTTACGACGTAGCCGCCGAAGCGCGTCAAGATGTCATCATTGCTACAGGTCGAAGTGATTTCCCGAACCAAGTGAATAATGTATTGGGCTTCCCTTATATTTTCCGTGGAGCCCTGGATGTGCGTGCTTCACAGATCAACGAGGCCATGAAGCTGGCAGCGGTACGTGCCATTGCTGAATTAGCCAAGGAGCCGGTGCCAGAAATAGTCAACCTGGCCTATAACCAGAAGAACATCACTTTCGGTAAGGACTACATCATACCGAAGCCGCTGGATCCGCGGTTGATTACGACGGTAGCACCGGCGGTGGCCCGTGCGGCCATTGAATCCGGCGTGGCGCAACACCGTATTACGAATTGGAATGAGTATGTCGAACAGCTACAAAAGCGTTTAGGACTCGACAATAAATTGATTCGCGTCGTCACCAGCAAGGCGAAACAGCATCCGCAACGTATCGTCTTCACCGAAGCTGATACCTATAAGATCCTCAAGGCCGCTCAGATCGCTCGTGACGAAGGAATCGCCAAGCCAATCCTGCTGGGCAATGCGGAAAAGATTCGAAAGCTGATTGCGGAGAACAGCCTTGATCTGGGCGATACACCGATCATCGATCCTCGTATGGAGGAGGAGAAACGGCATGAGTTCGGCGAGCTTCTTTTCCGCAAGCGTCGTCGTCGCGGTTTCACGTTGTATGAAGCACGGAAGATCATGAATGAGCGCAATTACTACGGCGCCATGATGGTCGAGACAGGAGAAGCAGATGCGATGATTTCCGGACTTACCCGTAAATACAGCGAAGTGATCCGACCCGCGTTGCAGATCATCGGCACGCAGGACGAGGTGAAGAAGGTGGCCGGCATGTATATCATGGTCACCAAGCAAGGGCCTTTGTTTTTTGCCGATACGACCATCAATGTGAATCCGACCGCCGAGGATCTGGCAGAGATCACCGTGTTAACGGCGTGGGGCGTACAGCAGTTCAATATCAAGCCTCGCATTGCGTTGTTGTCCTTTTCGAATTTCGGCGCTCACAACGATCCGACAGCTGTCAAGGTCAGGGATGCGATCGCTATCCTTCACCGGAAATACCCGGGCATGATGGTCGATGGCGAGATGCAGGCCAACTTCGCCCTGAATCCTCATCTGCTGAAAGACAATTTTCCGTTCTGTGAGTTCGCGGAACAGGGTGCCAATACATTGATCTTCCCCAACCTGGAATCAGGCAACATCGCTTACAAACTAATTCAAGAGCTTGGATCAGCCGAAGCAATCGGACCGATCTTGTTGGGTATGAAGAAACCCGTT
>CAYWDY010000192.1:4441-5108 GCA_964455985.1 uncultured Flavobacteriales bacterium | reverse complement strand
GCTCCGGGTATCTTTTTATCATCGCCAATCATGCCGTAGGCCAGGTGAGCCGGTCATACCAAGCGGGCTTTTTCCCCTTCGTGCATGAGGTACAACGCTTCTTCCAATCCACGGACTTGCATGGCCTCGGCCAGTCGAAAGGTATCGGGATGTTGAGTACTGAAATCATAGAATAGCGTACCTGACAAGGAATGAACCTTGTAAGCTAACAACACCTGGTCGTGAGGTTGCGGCATTCTGCCCTTGCTATGCTCATAGACCTCGTAGCGCAACCCGGTACCGGTGCTGTCCATGGTGAATCGATGACGCTGAATGAAATCCTGAATTTCCTTTTTTTCATCAGTCACCAAAATCCGGTTCACCTGCGTCAGATGCTGTTTGTATTCCTCCTCCGAAAGCGATGGATTGTCCGTGGTGCGATGACACGCAGCAAGCGTCAAGAGAAGGACCCAAAGTACTAGGTTGACTTTCCGGTTCATCGGGTAAGGGCCGATTGGTAGTGGGGAAGAATTTCCAGAAAGTGAGCTACCGTCTGCTCCAACGATAGAAGTGAGCGACCACCGGAGGCATTCTTATGTCCTCCACCCTCGAAATAACTGGTCGCAAAATCCTTAGCCGAAAAATCGCCCTTGGAACGGAACGATATTTTGATCATGCCGTCGCGTTC
>CAYWDY010000192.1:3766-4431 GCA_964455985.1 uncultured Flavobacteriales bacterium | reverse complement strand
GGCAAAACGGATTCCCTGTATGCTCAAGGCGTAATTCACAAATCCTTCCGAGTCACCCGCTTTGAAATTGAACATTTCCAGTTCCGCATTTGACAAAGCGATATACGCAGTATTATATGCTGGCAATACCGTCAGCTTGTCCTTGAGGATATACCCCAACAAGCGCAAGCGGTTCTCCGTGAAGTTATCATAGACTTGTTCATGCACACGGTAGTTGACAGCGCCTGCTTCCATCAGATCGGCTATGATGCGATGCGTATCGGATTTCATGGAGCTGTAGCGGAAGGAATTCGTATCGGTCATGATGCCGCAGTAGAGGCAATCGGCCATGGAGCGGTCCAGCATGGCTTGATCCCCCATCGCTTGGATGAATCGATATATCAGTTCGGCAGTAGCACAGGCTCCGGTATCGGAGAAGACGTGATCATACGCCGCTTCCGGATCCAAGTGATGATCGATAACGATCTTGGTAGCGGTGGATTTACGCAATAACGGTTCCATGGACTCCGTACGGCTGAGCCAATTGAAGTCGAGGCAGAATAAGACTTCGCCGGTGAGGATGCTGTCGATCTGAGCGGTATTTTCCGGATCAAAGACCTGTACCTCTTGATGTCCCGGTAGCCAATGCAGGAAATCAGGATACTCCGAAGGAACAATAACGGTCA
>CAYWDY010000192.1:2811-3756 GCA_964455985.1 uncultured Flavobacteriales bacterium | reverse complement strand
AGCTTTCAGGTAGTGATACAAGCCCAAGGAAGAACCCATGGCATCCCCATCTGGACGATGGTGCGTAGTGATTACCACGGTGCGTGGTGTGGAAAGCAGGTGGCGAACGGGTGCCATCCTGGCTTCAGCAAACAATGTCTCCGACATACCGCAAAGGTACGAACAATCCCAAGGTCAACGGTGCATGACCGCCAAGGTCTTGGAACCGGATCGGGTACCGTCGGACCAGCGAACCATGTATAACCCCTCTTCCCACGTGGCAGTGGAAAGTATCGAAGATTGGCCGGTGATTTCCGTTTCGAGAATTTCACGGCCATCCATGCTAAATACGACAAGTCGACCGTAAACCGGAAATTCAAAATCAAGCCTGACCTGATCGCTGGAGGGATTGGGATAAAGTCGGAAACCGGCACTCTCCTCGATGGATTGAATGGCGGAAGGACTGCAGTTCGTCAGGGTCGGGAATGCGACAGCCTTGCCATAGCCCCAGGCGTTGTTCGGATACGGCCCCCAAGTGTACATGTCCTGCTGGGCACAGGAATAGATGGCCTGTTCTACATCTTGCCAGTCTGCTCCCGGATTCTGTTGCAAGTAAAGGGCCGCAATGCCGGCCACAACCGGAGCCGATGCAGAGGTTCCGCCTCCGGTGATATGGAAACTGTCGACATCCACTTTATAGGGTGTGTTGGCGATAAGTCCAGGCAATAAAGAAAGAACACCGGTAGAGATGATGTGGTGGCCCGGGGCACAGATATCAGGCTTGATACGTCCATCACGGGTCGGGCCGCGACTGCTGTTGGCCGCCAGCTGACGCGGGAGATCGTTGGGCGAAATTTGCAGCGTACCGGTCACATCGACGTGCCGATCGGTGTTGAAGTAATTTCCTACGGTGATGACATTGTCGAGGCAGGCGAAGCCGCTGACGATGGATTGAAGGGTATCCGG
>CAYWDY010000192.1:0-2801 GCA_964455985.1 uncultured Flavobacteriales bacterium | reverse complement strand
TGGAGGCATTGGGAAGATTCTGAAATACCCAATCGAAGTTCCAGCCGTCGAAATGTCCGTTACCGGTTGTCATAAAACGCCATTGGTAGTCTATCGAATCAGGTAATACAAATATCTCTAGAGAGTACGTTCCGCCCAGATCGGTCCCCACCATCTGGTACTGAGCTATACGGATTGTGTTAGAAGGTGGATCAGCATATATAGATCCATTGATAGAACCGATATTGACCGCGAAAGGAATGCTGCGGAAAACACTATTCCCCCGGAACTCAAAATAGGGAGTCACTTTGTCCGCACCAATGGCAAACCGGACATTGGTGAGATCGGCACTGTCCCCAAAGATCTGCATGTAAGCCCCGGCGTAGTTCGGATTGTATTTGAACCAAGTAAAGGAAGTATCTCCTGCAACAGGATAATGCCCTACGTGAAATGGATAAACCACACCGACATTACCGGCTGCAGCCACGAGGACACGTTCAGACTGCGCGCTGATCAGGTTGCTGATGTATAGTGACTGAAGGTCGCGGCCGTCGTGCGAGCCGTAGTAATCCCCCAACGAGGCATTGATGACGCAAGGCTTGTTGAGCTGAGCGGCACGCTGAAAGATGTATTCAACCGCATGAGCATAGCGAGGCAGGGTGTCCACGGCTGTGAAATCAAAATTGACGACAATGATATCGGAGGCCGGAGCAACGCCTTGCAACCGCCCTACCGATCGGCCGTTGCCCGAACCGATACCGGCTACGTAGGTACCATGACCGTATTCGTCAGTCCCGGTATGTGCTGCAGCGAGTCCACTGTCAATCTGGGATCCAGTGAATTCCTGACCGTAACCCCAAGGCTGAGGTGTACGGGGTGAATTGGGCAACTTGGTATCCCACAGGCATTTTACACGTGTATGGCCGTTGACATCCCGAAAGTCAGGATGAAGTAAGTCGATTCCAGAATCGATATAACCCATCACTACCCCACTACCCTTCAATCCATTGGTCAGCGGCTGTAAACCCTGATGGGCTTCATTGACCTGACACAGGTAACGCATGGTATCATTCATCGTTTCCGTGTGGTTGGGAAAGGCCTCGATGCGGCGTATGAATGTCACTTGGTTCATCTCGTAAAACTCGTTTACGGGAATGTAGAGCCAAGCCACATCGCCGGCGTTATTCTTGAATTCCGCATGGCCTCTCTCACACCAGTCGCGGATGGAAGCGATATCACCCTGAACGAGTACGTGCATGCGATGCGTAGAAGCGGGATTCTTTTCATAGGCCCGCAAAAGCGCCATGTTCATCCGATTACTTGCCAAAACAGACCCTGCATTCAGGCAAATCAATACGAGTAGCGTGAAGAGTTTGATGGGGTTTTTCATGGAAGGAAAAATAGTCATCTAGGGTTAAAATGGGTTTTCGTCAAGGTATAAGATTTGAACGCTCGACACGTTAATAATGTTCAATAAAAAAGTACCTTTCTGACTGATAAAAAACAAATGCCCGCCATGAAATCAAGGAATTACATAGCCATAGGCCTTTTCTTTATTTACTCTTTAATGGCTTGTAAAAAGGACAGAATCGACTACCGGGACGTCTGGACAGGCACCTACACAGGTACCCGTCACGACGAGTCCTGGATATTAAACAACCCCGTGATGGTCGATACCACCTATGCCTATTCGTTTGTCGTATCCAAACCGTCCACAGAGGACAGCATCACCATCAACGGAACAACTATTCCCATTACCACCGACGGCACCTACTATTCAAGTTCCTCACCGGGAAACTATTACGACTTGCGCTTTGTCGGCGACAGCTGCCTGATTGATTACCGTAATGGAGGCCTAGGAGGGTATTTCTCCTATTCCATTCGGGGAAAGAAGGAATAGTATTCCGGCGAAATCCGCGTCCGAATACACGTTCCATTCATGTTGATCTGGTTATCTTTGGTTCATGACTTTGCGAGAACGGTTTTTCCGGCATGTGGCACAGACGAGCGGCAATCCTCCGGCATTTGAATTCGTCTCGGCTAACGGTTGTTACCTCACCGGTTCGGATGGTAAAAGATACTTGGATCTCATTTCCGGCATTTCGGTCAGCAGCCTAGGTCACGGTCACGAAGTGATTCGACGAGCCATCCACGAACAGGTGGACCGCCACTTGCATATCATGGTGTATGGAGAATTCATCCTCTCCCCCCAGGTTGAGCTGGCGACAGCCCTGAGTCGATACTTACCCGAGTCCCTTTCGAGTGTCTATTTTACCAACTCCGGTTCGGAAGCTATTGAAGGGGCCATGAAGCTGGCCAAACGCTTCACCCGAAGAACAGAAATCGCCTCATTTTGGAATTCCTACCACGGCAGCACTCAAGGTGCGTTGAGTTTGACAGGGGATACCGAGTTGCAGCGGAGTTTTCGCCCTTTGTTACCCGGAATCCTTCACCTGAATTACAACCGGCTGGAGGATCTTGCGCTCATCACCGAGAATACTGCTGCCGTGTTCGTAGAACCCCTCCAAGCCGAAGCCGGCTGCCTGACTCCTTCTCCGGGTTTTCTGGCAGCCTTGGGCAACCGGTGTCGTGAAACCGGCACCTTGCTGGTCATGGACGAGATCCAGACCGGAATGGGAAGAACCGGTAAACTGTTCAACTTTGAATACAGTGGCGTTGTTCCCGACGTGTTGGTTTTGGGGAAAGCGTTCGGTGGCGGAATGCCATTAGCCGCCTTTGTCTCCCGTCCTGAAATCATGCCATCGCTCACCAGCGACCCGGTCTTAGGTCACATCACCACCTTCGGCGGTCATCCCGTCAGT
>CAYWDY010000191.1:0-5114 GCA_964455985.1 uncultured Flavobacteriales bacterium | reverse complement strand
ATAAGCGAGCGGATATCCCAGCCACCCCTACCATTCCACTTCCCTCCAAGGTCAGGAGTGTGATATCATCGATGGAAGAGATACCTTTTATCAGGTACCCGTTATCGATGGAGCGCGTAGAAATGAGAGTACCCGGATGCTCCGGGCGGAACGAGTTTTTGATGCGGAGCGGAATCCCTTTACTGAAGGCCGGCACTATGGTAGGCGGGTGGATTACTTTGGCACCGAAGTGAGACATCTCCATCGCCTCGCGGTACGACATCAAAGGCACCGAGAAGGCCTTGCGTACTTTTCGTGGATCTGCCGTCAGGACACCGTCAACGTCAGTCCAGATCTGAATTTCTTTGGCATCAAGGGCAGCCCCCAAGATGGCCGCTGTGTAGTCCGATCCTCCTCGACCCAGCGTGGTGGTTTCTTGCTGGGCAGTGGCTGCAATGAAGCCGGTGGCGATAACCAGATCGTCCTTGCAAGTCTTCATGTATTGTCGAACCTGCCGGTTGGTGACTTTGAAATCCACGCGGGCAGAACCGAAATCCTCGTCGGTACGGATGACCGTTCGTGCATCCAGGAAAGCCGCCTTCACCTTTCGATGGCGGAAATACGAGGAGATGATACGGGCCGATAGTATTTCGCCGTGAGCACTGATAAAATCCAAGGTGCGGCTGGATAATTCACCAACCAGAAACACGCCGTGCAAGGTATCATGCAAAAAAGAGAAGCTCGTTTCGAGATAATCGTTCAGCGCTTTATCGCGCGTCAGACCCAATTCCTTTACCGCGTTATGGTGGCGCTGTCGAAGCGCATGGAACACCTCCGTGTAGGAAGCATCGTGTTTAGCGGCTAGCCGGCTCATGCGGATCAGCTCGTCGGTTACACCGGTCATAGCCGAAACCACGACCACCAACTTACGCTTTCCGGTCTTTTTTAGCAGTGAGGTGGAGATGTCAAAGACACCTTTGATACGCTCCGCATGGCCTACGGAAGTCCCTCCGAATTTAATGACGATCATAGCTTACAAATTGAATCAAACTGCTACGATCCGCAGGTAAAAATGTTCTTTATTCTTACGATTTGACCCAATTTTCGATCATTTTTCGGCCATCCGGAGTTAAAACCGATTCCGGATGGAATTGCACGGCAAAAATGTCCCATTCGGTGTGCCGAATAGCCATGATATTCCCGTCTGTGTCCACGGCCACCGGACGCAAGCAGCCCGGCAATGACCCCGGGGCAACAACCCACGAATGATACCGGCCGGCCATAAAAGTGTCTCCTATTCCCTTAAAAACGGGCTCTTGAGGGTCGGTACGGAGGGTTTGACGGGCCACACCATGGGCTACCTCTGATAAGTTACGCAGCGCTCCACCAAAGTGAACACAAAGTGCCTGTAAGCCCAAGCAAACACCAAAAATGGGGATCTTACCTGCAGCAGCGTGGATCAACGCCATCAAGTGGCCTGATTCGTCGGGCAATCCCGGCCCCGGCGAGAGGACCAGTTTATCGAATTCCTCCCAACGAACGTACGCAGCATCATCGTTTTTGATTACTTCGACGTGGACACGCTCATCCACTGCCTCCAGCAAGTGAAGCAGGTTATAGGTGAACGAATCGTAGTTATCAAAAAGTAGTATGCGCATCGCAAATCCGTTGGCATCCTGAGAAAGGATGCAAGCGATATTTTCTGATCAATAGGAAGCGATAACGGAAATCTCCACATGAACATCTTTGGGCAGACGGCTTACTTGAACCGTTTCACGGGCAGGAAAATCGCCAGAGAAATATCCGGCATATATTTCATTGACCACTGGAAACTGATTCATGTCGTGGAGAAAAATAGACGTCTTTACAATATTCGAATAGTCCAGCCCGGCAGCACGCAACACCTCACCGATGTTCTTCATTACTTGGGCTGTCTCCTGCCTGATATCGCCCACCAACAATTGGCCGGTAGCGGGATCAATGGCGATGGAACCCGAAACGAAAAGCATATCGCCAGCACGTACGGCTTGGCTGTATGGGCCAATTGGCGCAGGAGCCTGAGGAGTATTAATGATAGTTTTCATCATGGAAGAATTAGAGTCGTTGTTGTTTTTTTGAAATTCATGCTTCAGGATAACGGCGTAGCAATACCGCCCAACCAAGCCTCTCTCCTACTCTTCTGTTCGAATGTAGCTTGAGGCAGGTAGTTCAATCGGATTACAGGAAAATAGGTGTCGCTGTCAACCGTCAATCGGATCACTTTGATTTTTTTCATTGGTGTCACGACGGTCAAATCGGCAATTTCGGAGCGGCATAATTCAGACAGATTTCCTTCGACCTTGATGCCGTTCACAGCGATTACCTCATCGTCTTTGGCCATGCCGGCCAAATATGCAGGAGATCCGGGAAGCACAGATGCCACTTTGGAACCTTGTCCATCGGGTAAGATTTTAAAACCGTACTGCCTTTCATACAGGCGAGGCGATGGCTCCAACGAAATATCACACCCTACCCATTCCAACAAGTCGCGGAGTCGCGGTTCATAATCTTCCGTACCGTACACATAATCCAGGAAGAAATCAGCCAGGGGAGCTTGCGCTACCTGCTCCACAACGGTGATGTAATCTGCTTCGGTATACCCTACGCCATGCTTGCCAAAGTCATGATAGAGCATTCGCATGACATCATCCAAACTTGCTTTCCCATCGGTCGATCGGCGAATCATCAAATCGGTCATCAAGGCAATCAAACACCCTTCGTCATAAATAGAGGTCTTACGGTGAGGCACACCGGGGACATAGCCATCCAGCCACGTATCGAAAGAGGCTTCCGCCACGGGCAGATGGAAACGGGCGTGGCTGTCAAAATGCCTTTGCAGTCGGACATTCAGTTCGGCAAAAAACTGCTGATGCGAATAAACACCGGCCCGACACAAGAACAAGTCTCCGTAATAGGTGGTAACGCCCTCGTACACGAATCCAAGGCGGGAATAATTCTCCGCGGAATAATCGTAGGGCAACATGTCCGCGGGTCGGATGTACTTGATATTCCACACATGAAACAATTCGTGGGAGGCCACTCCCAACAGGTCGATATAAAGTGGTCCTTCAAACAGCGATTGGGCAGGGCCTAGCGCCAGTACGGTGGATTTCAAATGTTCTACGCCGTGGTAATAGCGGAATGGGAGCGCAAGAATAAGGAAATGAAACTGATCGACTGGAATCCCCCCCATGACATCTAGCTGTAAGCGGGTGAAACGGCTGAAATCGTCCATGACTTTTTCTCTATCCTCAAGGTCAGTTCCATGGATCCAGACATGAAAATCTATACCGCGTTCCTGGTAGCGGTGACAAGCCAAGGAGGATGAAGCCATCCAGGGAGAATCAACCAGCTCGTGAAAATCGGAGGTATGAAAACGGCCATGGCCTGTCGATTCCATGGAGCAGGCTATGGCGTAATCGGCGGGTATATCCAACGTGACCTCGCAAGGCACATGCATACGATCTGGAACATACAGGCAGCAATGGATCGGGTTGATATAAACCAAATCTTCGTCGATCCAACAAGCGCCGGCATCGGGCTGCGCACAGTAGTAGGTGTATCGAACAATAACGGTCGAGGCGCCCTGTGTTTGGACCCGCCAGTGATCTTTCGCCATTTTTTGAAACGGCAGCAGCTCACCCCGATCATCGTAGGCTTTCCAAGAGCGGATATTCTTAGCGAAGTTGCCCAACTCATAGCGACCGGGTCGCCAAGCCGGCAAATGGATATCCAACTCATCCCCGGAACAATCGTTCACCGTGAACGTGATGTCCGCCAGTCGGGCGTTTCGGTCAGGAAAGGAAAAGAGGTACTTCATAGCTACAAAGGTCTGTGTTTCATTGGTTTTTACGAAGCTCGCGCCATCGATATATGAACACCCCAGGCCACTTCACTATGGGAAACATTGTTTATCTTCGTCGGGCTTTAAATCAGCCTCTATCGCTATGCAATTCGACCTTATCGTCATCGGCAGTGGACCCGGCGGATACGTCGCCGCCATCCGTGCCGCCCAACTGGGAATGAAAACCGCTGTCATCGAACGCTCCGAATTGGGCGGCGTTTGTCTCAACTGGGGATGCATTCCCACCAAAGCCTTGTTGAAGAGCGCTCAGGTTTTCGAATACCTCATGCATGCCCAGGATTATGGGACAAAAGCCAGTGGTGTAGAAGCAGACTTCCCCAGCATGGTAAAGCGCAGCCGTGGCGTTGCCGATGCCATGAGCAAAGGGGTTCAGTTCCTGATGAAGAAAAATAAGATTGAAGTGATTGCCGGAAACGCCAAAGTAAAACCGGGTCGTAAGGTAGAAGTCACAGCAGCAGATGGCAAAGCCACCCTTTACGAGGCCAAGCATATCATGATTGCCACCGGAGCGCGTTCCCGTGAGCTTCCGAATCTAAAGCAAGACGGAAAAAAAGTGATTGGCTACCGCGAAGCGATGGTGTTACCTCAACAACCCAAATCAATGGTCGTTGTCGGATCAGGTGCCATCGGCGTTGAATTCGCGTACTTCTACCACTCCATCGGCACGAAAGTGACGGTTGTGGAATACCTTCCTCATATTGTTCCGCTGGAAGACGAGGATGTCTCCAAGCAACTGGCGCGCTCGTTCAAGAAGTCGGGTATTGAAATCATGACCGAATCCTCCGTGGAAAAAGTGGATACGTCTGGCAACGGATGTAAGGTCACGGTCAAGACGAAAACCGGTGACACCACCATCGATTGTGACATCGTACTTTCTGCCGTCGGAATCTCTGCCAATATTGAAAACTTAGGATTGGAAGACGTAGGTATTGCCACCGATAAAGGACGGATCTTGGTCAACGAATGGTACCAGACGAATATGCCCGGCTATTACGCTATCGGTGATGTCATCAATACACCCGCTTTGGCTCACGTCGCATCGCATGAAGCCATTACGTGCGTCGAGAAAATCGCCGGCCAACATGTTGACCCCATCAACTACAAGAACATACCGGGTTGCACGTATTGTCAGCCCGAAATCGCATCCGTAGGATTCACTGAAAAAGCGGCCAAAGAAGCCGGCTATGAAATCAAGGTCGGCAAGTTCCCCTTCAGCGCCAGCGGCAAAGCC
>CAYWDY010000190.1:1299-5143 GCA_964455985.1 uncultured Flavobacteriales bacterium | reverse complement strand
GATCTGCTTCTGATTCTTGGCGATGACGGCGTTGGCAGCTTGGACAATCATCCCGGTGGAGCGGTAATTCTGCTCTAACTTAAAGACCTGCAGATCCGGATAATCGCGCTCGAAGGAGAGGATATTCTGTATGTTGGCACCGCGGAAAGCGTAAATGGACTGTGCATCGTCCCCTACGACACAGATATTCTCAAAGGCGGCGGCCAGTTTTTTCAGGACGGCGTACTGCGCGTAGTTCGTGTCTTGAAACTCATCCACCAGGATGTATTTGAATTTATGCTGGTATTTGTGAAGGACATCGGGATACTTGGACAACAGCACGTGCATGTTAAAGAGCAGGTCGTCAAAATCCATCCCCGACGCCTTGAAGCACCGCTTGACGTAAAGCTCGTACAGCATGCCGATCTTAGGGCGGCCGGAAGAGATGTCATCACTGACGAAGTTGACGTTGTTCTGGTAATCCTGCCACGAGTACAGGTTATTCTTGGCCGCGGAGATACGGTTAAGAACGACATCCGGTTTATAGAGTTTGTCGTCCAACCCCTGCTCGCGCAGAATGTCCTTCATCAGGCTCTTTGCATCGTCGGTGTCGTAGATGGTGAAATTGGACGGGTAGCCCAATTTGTCCGATTCGATGCGAAGCACTTTGGCAAAGACGGCGTGAAAGGTACCCATCCATAGGTTGCGGGCTTCCGCACCAACGATGGTTTCGATACGGCTCCTCATCTCCTTGGCAGCCTTATTGGTAAAGGTCAAGGACAGGATGTTGAACGGATCCACCCCCGAACGGATCAGGTGAGCGATGCGATAAGTCAGCACGCGGGTCTTCCCCGATCCGGCGCCGGCAATGATCATGACAGGCCCTTCGGTGTGGGTGACCGCGGCTTTCTGAGGTTCGTTAAGTTTATCCAGGTAAGTCGTTTCCATCGGTATCCAGGCCCTTCTGCTGACAGGTAAAAACCTGATTTCCTTCAAAAGTAGCGATTATTGAAGCGCAGGGAGCCTGCAAAGCCTGTTTTATTCAACAAAATGGACGACGCATGGAAGGGGATAAAAAGAGTCCGGAGCGCTTGGAAAAACGGGCAGAATTCCGCACCTTTGCACACCTTTTTAAAACAGCATGCGGAGAATGCTGATCTGCCTAGGTCGGTAGAAAAGGTAACAAAGAACCATTAATACCTGAAAAAATGCCCGTTAAAATCCGTTTAAGCCGTCATGGTAAGAAGCATCAGGCTTACTACCACATCGTGGTCGCGGACAGTCGTGCTCCGAGGAATGGTAAGTTCATCAAAGTTATCGGTGACTACAATCCCAACACGAATCCCGCAACCATTAATCTCGACCACCAGGCAGCCTTACATTGGCTGAACTGTGGCGCTCAGCCGACAGACACCTGTCGCGCTATCCTCTCCTACAAAGGAGTCCTGTTCCACAATCACCTGCTGAAAGGTGTAACCAAAGGTGCGCTCACCGCTGAGCAAGCCGAGGCTAAATTCCAGCAGTGGCTGCAGGAGAAGTCGGTCAAGGTCGACGACAAGCGCAAGCGTGTCCACACCGCCGTCAACAAATCCATGGAGAGCCGCTTGGCTGAAGAAGCTAAGAAGAGAGAAGCGAAGCTTGAAGCGATCCGCATCAAGAACACGCCTCCTCCTGCCGAGGAAGCTCCGGCCGCCGAAGGCGAAGCCGCTGCAGAAGGCGAAGCTCCGGCTGAAGCTTAATCCTGACCCACGAATTCCACAGAAGCTGCGTGACACTCACGCAGCTTTTTTTTATTTTGTAGCACTATGAATCCTCTCCGCCTTGAAGATCTCTCATACATCGGCTTCGTCGTAAAGCCGTGGGGATTCCAAGGTCATCTCATTCTCGGCTGCGAGGAGATAGAACCGGATGATTTTCCCGATACCGGTTTTGTTTTTCTTAAAATCGACGGATTGCCAGTCCCCTTCAAGCTGGAAGAAAGTGCTTGGCGAGGCGGACATCTCACCGTCAAACTGGAGGATGTCTCAACGGAGCAAGAGGCCAAGGCACTGGCCGGACTTGACGTGTATTTGTCTGCACAGGTGGCCCGAGATGCCTCCGCGAATCCTTCGTGGGATGAGCTGACGGGCTACGAAGTGGCAGATGAGGCGGCAGGAGTCATAGGCCGCATCGAACTGGTGGAGGAATTCCCCATGCAATTCATCGCCACCGTGAACTACGACGGACGTCAAGTGCTATTTCCGTTGAATGAAACCCTGGTGCTGTCCATCGATCCGGAACAACGGCGCATGACGGTACGGCTACCAGACGGACTTTTGGATATTTATTCCTAATTTGCTGAATCGCCCTTGACTCGTGGGCAAGGCTATGGCAGAAACCAGTTTCCGCTTCCGTCAATTCACGGTTCATCAGGACAAGTGTGCCATGAAAGTCGGCACGGATGCTGTCCTGCTGGGAGCCTGGGTACGTACTTCCTATGCTGACCGAATTCTGGACATCGGCACCGGCACCGGGGTGATCGCCTTGATGTTGGCGCAACGCACAGAGGCGATGATTGATGCGATTGACATCGATCCGGGAGCTTACCATCAGGCTAAAGAAAATTTTCGCATTTCACCGTGGTTCCTTCGGCTTCACATCAAGGAGTGTCCGCTGCAGGAGTTCGCCGAATCTTCTGAATTTCGTTACGACCTCATCGTATCCAACCCGCCGTATTTCCAGCACACCCCGAAATCAGACGACACCAGCCGATCTGCCGCGCGAAATGCCGAGCATCTCCCCTACCGCGATCTCATTGCCGGCGTGAAAAAGTTACTTCTTCCAAACGGCAGGTTCTGCGTCATCCTTCCTGTCAAAGAAGGCATGCAGTTCATGGATCTTGCTCAGTCGAACGGATTATTCTGTCATAGGCTAGCACGCGTACGAACAGTGGCTGACAAGCCGGAAAAACGACTGATGATGGAATTCGACCAACACTTCGGATTGCTGACGGAAGAAAATATCATCATCCAGGAAGACGATCATTCCTACAGTCGCCAGTACATCGATTTGACGAAGGATTATTATTTCGACCTCAAAGGAGCTCGACCAGCGACTCTTTAAAGATCACCCCGTAGTCTTGAAGCTCCTTCAATACGGGTCGACATACGGATGCATCCACCGGAATGTGAACGCCTTTCAAGGTTATGGTGCCTTCCAGGATATGTCGGGCAGCAATTCCAACGGGCAATCCTACCGTCTTAGCCATGGCGGTATGTATCTCATCGTCACCGATCACCACCAACGACGACAGTCGGCGAAAACGCTTACCCGAATTACGGTACTCGAAACGGTGCTGCATCACAACCATGTCCTTATCACCCGGCTCCAACTTCCATTTGCGTTCCAACAATTGTTGCAGAATCATGGCCGGCGTAGCCTTGATCATCCCGATTTTTTCTTCCGATAAGACACCCGTCCACTCGACACGGTCCATCGCCTCACCTCGTGGCTCCAAACCACAGAAACGAGCGACACGTTCACGCAGCGATTTACCTGAAAGAGATTCGGGCAGATAGGACGATATCCAATCGGCATAGGTCAGGTTTTCCACCCCGGCGACTTCATAAGAATCATCGGTGATTCCCAGCTGTACAAACACATTCCATGAGGCGCAATAGCCGGATTGACGGAGTGTACCGCGCAGTAACGTTGGGATGGATTCGATACCGTAGGTTTTGCGGTACGAGATGGAATCGCGGTTGGCGTATCCGTCGAAATCACCAGCCCCTTCAACATGAACCGGAATGGCCTCTGCAAATAGTCGGTGATACGGTAAATACTTGAAGGCATTATTTTCAATGTACCGCGCCGTGCCTTGTCCGGC
>CAYWDY010000190.1:0-1289 GCA_964455985.1 uncultured Flavobacteriales bacterium | reverse complement strand
ATTCCAGGAGAACTTGTACCCCCAAGGGTTCGTGTTTGATTCCGGTGCGACGAGTCCACCGGTGTAGGAGTAAAACGCATCCAGCGTCCCGCCAGATTCTTCGATTTCACGGATGATCTCCATGGCACTCATGTGGTCGATGCCGGGATCAAGTCCACATTCATTCAAGAGGAGAATCCCTTTACTGGCCGCCTCTTCGTGCAGCTGCAGCATTTCCGGGGTGACATAGGAAGCGGTGACGAGCGACTTGCCGAACCGGACACAGGCTTGAGCCACCGACAAGTGCATGTGTGCCGGCAGGAGCGAAATGACCAAGTCGGCACGCTGAACTTCTGCTTCTGCCTGGGAGGCATTCTGAATATCGAATGCGATGGCGCGGGACTGCGGGTGTGATTGGGTCTTTTCTAGAACCAGCGAAAGCGACACATCCGCCACGGTGATTTCCCCTTTCGTTTCTGCTGCGTAGCGCAACAGGTAATCGATCAGGGAAGTAGCAGAGCGGCCGGCACCGATGAGTAAAATCCTTTTCATCTTCCTGCGAAGGTAACGTAAGTCAATAGTACTGGAAAATGTATATTTGTAGCAACCTTCAACATTATCAAACATGATATCCAAGCCACTTTCTATCCTGACCCTGTTGTTGGGTCTAGGCCTGGTCCTCAAGGCACAAAACAACAACGCCATTCTTTTCACGGAAAACGGGGAACAGTTCCAAGTAATCCTGAACGGCATCCTCCAGAATGCCAAAGCGGAGACCAATGTCAAAATGACCGGATTACCAGCTCCCAGTTACAAATGCCGGATCCTGTTCGCCGACACCCGTCTTGGCTATATGGATTTCAACATGTATTTCCCCGAGCAGGGCGAAGAAATCACCTGGAACATCAAGCGGAACAATAAAGGTGAGTTTGTGACGCGCATGGTCAGCGCCATACCGATTGCTCAAGCCCCGGCGCCGGCGCCGAATCAACAAGTCGTGGTTTACACCACCACCCCGGCAGTGGCCACCACCACCACCACAACTGTGCATCAGACTCAGACAACCACCACTGGCAACGGAATGCCTTCAGACGAAAATGTCAGCATCAACATGGGCATCAATGTCGGCGGCGAAGGGGGGTCCATCAGTATCAATGCATCAGGCTTGGATATGGATGCAGAAATGAACACATCCGGCACAACGACTACAACACATACTGTAACCACCACCACAACGACCACAGGTACAACAACTACCCAGCCCGCCCCAACCGCAGCCCCTGTAGTTTATGTGAGCGGTTACCAGGGAA
>CAYWDY010000189.1:0-5144 GCA_964455985.1 uncultured Flavobacteriales bacterium | reverse complement strand
AATTTAGTTCCAACCTATGAAGTTCGTCAGCCTCCGATCAGTTTACGGATCTCATTCAGCATGTTCAGGGCCTGTACCGGTGTCAGGTTGTTGATGTCCGCCTTGAGAATCTGCTCACGGACCTGTTCCAGTACAGGGTCATCAAGCTGAAAAAAGCTCAATTGGACATCTTTATCAGGAACAGCTTGTCTGGGAGTGGCCGGATCGGCATTCCGTCGACCGGCTTCAAGCTGTTGCAGAATTTCTCCTGCCCGCTGGACCACTTTGACCGGAACACCGGCCATGCGAGCCACGTGGATACCGAAGCTATGCTCACTGCCTCCGGGAACCAGCTTGCGTAAAAAAAGCACGTTAGTGCCGGTCTCTTTTACGGCGACATGGAAATTATGAATACGTGGAAAACGTTCCGCCATCTCATTCAATTCGTGATAGTGAGTGGCGAAAAGTGTCTTGGCCTTCGCTCCGGTATGCTCATGCATGTATTCAGCGATCGACCAAGCGATGCTTATTCCGTCGTAGGTGGATGTTCCCCGACCGATTTCATCGAGGAGGACCAGGCTGCGATCCGACAGGTTATGCAGGATGCTGGCTGTCTCATTCAGCTCCGCCATAAAGGTGGATTCACCGGAGGATATGTTATCCGAGGCGCCAACCCGCGTGAAGATCTTATCGACGATGCCGACACTCGCCGAAGAAGCCGGAACGAATGAACCGATCTGAGCCATCAAAGCGATCAGGGCCGTTTGTCGTAGCAGGGCCGATTTACCCGACATGTTCGGTCCGGTAATCATCAGTATCTGTTGCGTATCCGGATCCAGGTAAATATCGTTGGCGATGAACTTTTCGCCTACCGGAAGTTGCGTCTCGATGACGGGATGACGACCGTTCTTGATGGACAGAATCCGTGAATCATTCACCTCCGGGCGAACGTACCCACGATGTATCGCCACTTGGGAAAAAGAATGCAGGACATCCAATTGCGCAAGCAGGACCGCGTTAAGCTGAACGGGTTCGATATACTCCAGGAGAGCGGTGCACAGCTCTGCGAACAACCGTTCTTCAATAGCCAATATCCGTTGCTCCGCCCCCAATATCTTCTCCTCGTATTCCTTGAGCTCGGCGGTGATGTACCTTTCCGCATTGGTCAATGTCTGCTTACGCGTCCATTCCGTCGGAACTTTTTCTTTATGTGCATGCGTGACTTCGATGTAATACCCGAAGACATTGTTGAAGCCAACTTTCAGGGAGTGAATACCCGTACGTTCGGCTTCACGCTGCTGGATCTTGAGTAAAAAGTCTTTGCCATGAAAAGCGATGGCACGCAGTTCATCCAATTCGGCATCCACCCCTTCCCGGATCACTCCACCTTTGAGCAGTTGTGCAGGCGCATCGGGATGCAATTGCTGGCCAATACGGTCGCGAATCAAAGCACACGGCTGCAGACGATCCGCAATGGATCGTAGCGAAGGTTCTTTCACCTCCAGGAGCAGGACTCTCAGATCATCTGTTACATCCAAGGAACGGCGCAACTGCCATACGTCACGCGGATTCACTTTACCCAAGGCGACACGCGAAATCAACCGCTCCAGATCCCCTACTTGCTTCAGTGCTTCGTTCAGGGTACGGGCTAATTCAGGCTCTCCCATCAGGAATCCGACAGCGTTCAGTCGTTCATCAATAGCAGCCTTTTCTTTCAGTGGCAGCATCAACCACCGTCTCATCAGTCGGGCACCCATAGGAGTCACGGTCTGATCCAACACATCCACCAAGGTGACGGCATTCTCATGGGTGGAAGAAACCAACTCCAGATTACGGACGGTGAACTTATCCAGCCAGACATAGCGGTCTTCTTCCAAGCGGGACAAGGCCGTGATGTGTTTTAGCTGATCCTGTCGTGTATCCGAAACGTAATGAAGCGCCGCACCGGCAGCGATGATTCCGGCCTTCAGTTCTTCGACGCCGAAACCTTTCAGGGACTTGGTGCCGAAGTGACGCAGGAGCAGATCATGCGTATAATCCGTCTGATACACCCATTCATCAAGTGGGTAAGTATAAAAACGACTGCCGAACTGCTGGTTGAATTCGGATTTATGAGATCGGGAAAAGATCACTTCCGTAGGCTGGAAGTGTTGGATGAGTTTGTCGGTATAGGCTGCATCGCCTTGCGCAACATAAAACTCTCCGGTGGAAATATCGAGAAAAGAGACACCTTGGATTTTGCCGTCCAGGTGTACAGAAGCCAGGAAATTATTCTTTTTGTGCTCAAGAATCTTGTCGTTGTAAGAAACCCCGGGGGTGACGAATTCGGTAACGCCGCGCTTGACGATCGTCTTGGTTGCCTTAGGATCCTCTAGCTGATCACAAATGGCCACACGCATGCCCGCCCGTACCAATTTTGGCAGGTAGGTATCCAACGCATGATGCGGAAACCCGGCCAGCTCTACAAAGGCGGCGGCGCCGTTGGCGCGGCGTGTCAGTACTATACCCAGGATGGATGACGTCTTAACCGCATCTTCGCCGAAGGTCTCGTAAAAATCCCCGACGCGAAACAGCAACAACGCATCCGGGTATTTCGCCTTGATGCCGAAGTACTGTTTCATCAACGGCGTCTCTACCGCTGCGTTTTTTGTTTCCGTTTTGCCCAAGATTTCGCTTCTTTGCGGCCGGTTTCAGCCACATGCGAAAGATACAAAACGCGGATTTAGGGAGGAAGAGCCCGGGGGAATTTCACGCTTCCCGGAAGCGACCGGTGGTCGTGGTATTGGACAACATCCGAAGCCTGAACAACATAGGCTCCATCTTCCGAAGTGCCGATGCATTCCTCTGCGAAGGCATTGCTTTATGTGGCATCACGGCCACGCCTCCGCATCGGGAAATACACAAGACCGCCCTGGGCGCTGAAGATACCGTCCCGTGGACCTATTACCCGAACACCGGGGAGGCCTTGGCTGCCTTGAAAGAGAAAGGATTCCGGATACTGGCTGTTGAACAGACGGACTTGAGTGTGCCGTTGGAAAAACAGAATTTTTATCCGGAAGAAAAAACCGCTTTCGTCTTCGGCCACGAAGTTGACGGAGTCAGCGAAGCGGCATTATCCTACTGTGACGGAAGCATTGAAATCAGTCAGTTCGGAACTAAACACTCCATCAATGTGTCCGTGTGTGCCGGCATCATACTCTGGCAACATTGGCTGAAAACGGATGCTATTAATGCAGGATCTTGAAATCGACGCGCCGAGCCAGATTTATCCGATTAGATGTATTGTTATCCAACTGCTCAGAGCGCGTCACCAACCGTTCGGGATCGATTCCGAATTCTTTGACCAGTCTGTCTTTCACGGCATCGGCCCGTTGCTGACCCAGTTTGAGATTGTATTCTTTACTGGTCTGGGTATCGGTATTACCGATGATCTCCATACGGATCGACGGATTATCCACCAAGATGATAGCCACATTAGCAAGTGTCTCATCATATTTCGGCGAAAGCTTAGCGCTGTTCTGATCGAAGAACACATACGGCAACCACGCTTCGCCATTCATGATGCTGGCATTCAGATTGCGGATGTACACGGCGTTGAAAACCGAATCCGATGTGACTGACATGCCATCGGCAAACACCTTCATACCGGCTGGCGTATCGGGCTCCTTGTCGTAGATATCCGGAACACCGTCCTTATCCGTATCCCTACGAAGCGTTTGAACACTGTCCCGCATGGTCTTCACTTGCCTCTCCATACTCTTCATCGGGTTCGACCACTGAAGCACCCTAGGTGCTTTTCCAAGATGGAAAACCACGCCTGCATTCAACAGCGAGTAGGCATCATTGGCCGAGAAGAGCCGGTCAAATCCATCCAGTTGGTCGTCGTTCACATACCGGAAAGAGAATTCCGTCATCAGGGACATGTTCGGCTTCAGTCTGTATTTGAGCCCGAGTCCGACAGGCAGAACCAAGTGATTCTTATTCTTGTAATCAGCGCTAATGAACGGTGGAGAATTACGGTCGTCCACTTTGTAATTGTCCGAAAGATCGTCGCCCGGTCGATAGACATAGGGATCGGAGTTGACTACACCGATACCCACATACCCATACAATGCGAATTTGGGATCTTGCCTTATGGCGGAGAAATTTGACAACTGGAACATGCCGGTAATTGAGGCTTGATAGTTCAACAGGGAGTAGTAATTCCAGTCGCGGTAGGATCCGTCCTTACTTCCCCGACCCCTCAACTTTCCGGTTAAAAATTCGCCTCGTATAGCCACCGAAGAGGTAAGAAATTTGGTTCCAGTGATACAGAAGGCTTTCCCGTTGTCCCAGGAAGCGAGATCCGTTTGGGAAAGAGTCATGCCGTATGCTGCCGTAAGATCCCAAGTACGGTATTTCTTGAAGAAAGGAATATCCTTGGACTCGATATTCGCATACACGGTGTCCCTTCGCACCAGTTTTTGTGCATATCCGGTAAAGGCTGAAAACATCAGCAACAGGAAAATCCCGGTAAATACGGCGCGTTTTATCATGGAATAGGCACGTAAAATAAGCTGTCAGTATGGATTCGACGGAGAAAAACGACGACAGTCTTACAATATAGACGATTACAGGGGAGATATCCTATGAATTCCCACCGAATAATCGCGGTCAATCCAATCCAACATCCTGGAATAATGTTCGGGATTATTCACAAAGTCAAGTTCGTTGGTATCGATAATCAGTATTCGCTGCTGCTGGAGGGATTTCAGAAAATCCCAATACCCTTTTTCCAGACGCTGCAGGTAATCATCGGGTATATCCTGCTCATAATTGCGACCACGTTTACGGATGTTTTCCTGCAGGCGGGTAACGTCTTTGTGCAGGTAAACGAGCAAATCAGGCTTAGGCAGTTGGGAGTGGATAATCTGAAACAACCGTTGATACAGATTGAACTCGTCTTCCTTGAGCGTAACCTGGGCAAACACCAGCGATTTACTCAAGATATAATCAGCGATGGTCTGCTGGCGGAACAGTTCACGCGGCTTTAACTCATCGTTCAGCTGCTGAAAACGATCTGCCAAAAAGGAAAGTTCTAGCGGGAAGGCGTACCGTGCCTGGTTCTCGTAGAATTTGGGCAGGAAGGGATTGTCAGCAAACCGCTCCAAGACAAGCTTGGCATC
>CAYWDY010000188.1:0-5145 GCA_964455985.1 uncultured Flavobacteriales bacterium | reverse complement strand
TGAGGTCGGCTACATACACCGTAGCACCCTCTTGAGCCAGGTAACGGATCAGGTTTTGGCCGACATGGCCGGCACCTTGTACCACAACTTTTTTACCCTTGACGCTGTCGTTGCCCCAATATTCCAGGGAAGCAGCTTTCATGCCCATGAAAACTCCGAACGCCGTGACCGGTGAAGGGTCACCGCCTCCGCCCATCTGTTCGGGTAAGCCGGTCACGTGAGCCGTTTTCTCCCGGACGTACACCATGTCAGATGTTGAGGTACCAACGTCTTCAGCCGTGATATAGCGACCGCCGAGGGTCTCGACGAATTCACCGTATTTGCGGAAAAGCTCAGGCGTCTTTTGGGTCTTGGAATTACCGATGATCACAGCCTTACCTCCACCCAAGCCCAATCCGCTGATGGCGGCCTTGTAGGTCATACCCCGTGAAAGACGAAGCACATCGTTGATGGCATCGGCTTCGGAAGCGTAATCCCACATGCGGGTTCCGCCTAAGGCAGGTCCCAGGGTGGTATCGTGGATAGCTATAATGGCTTTTAATCCGGTGGCTTTATCGTAACAAAAAACGACTTGCTCATGCCCTGCGAAGGAAGGGTGACTGAGAACGCCCTCCACTCCTGCTTTCGTTTCCTTTACGTCTTTGATCTCTAACATGCAAAATATGTGTTGATTACCTTTGCCCGGAATCGGCTTAGGAGGCGCAAATGTAGGCTTATTTTTTGAGGCCACCAAGGAGATTCATAACCCCTGAAAATGAAAGCATTAGCGCACCTAAACAAGTACCTTTTACGATATCGGTGGCACCTTCTCGCGGGGGTTGTTTTTGTGGTACTTCAGAATTTTGGTGCCATTTACCCAGCCCAGGTCGTCCGGACATCGCTGGATGAGGTGATCGACTTCCTTAAGCGCAGCCCGAATCCAGGACCTTCGGAATTGCAGTTCATTTCCGGCAAGGTGTTCCGGTTTTTCTTATTAATCATCGCCGTGGCCCTGATACGCGGACTGCTGATGTTTTTCATGCGCCAGACCATCATAGTCATGTCCCGGCGTATCGAATTCGATCTCAAGAATGAAATATACGCCCACTACCAGCGGCTATCCCTTTCTTTCTACCGCAGAAACAACACCGGGGACCTGATGAATCGGATCGGCGAAGACGTCGGCAGGGTACGATCCTATGTCGGTCCGGCGATCATGTATTCTATCAACCTGATCGTCCTGTTCATACTGGTCATCGGCAGTATGGTCAAAGTGAATCCGATGCTTTCGCTTTACGTGTTGGCTCCCCTCCCCCTACTTTCCATTTCCATTTATTATGTCAGCGACATCATGAACCGGAAGAGCGAAGAGGTACAGAAGCAACAAAGCCGGTTGAGCACCTTCGTGCAAGAAGCCTTCAGCGGCATCCGTATCCTCAAGGCGTTTTCGAAAGAGAAAGCTTTTGCATCCGACTTTGCCGTAGAGAGTGATGATTATCTGACGAAGAACATGGGGCTGGTGAAGGTCAATGCCATGTTCTACCCGTTGATGCTGCTGTTGGTCGGCATCAGCACGATACTCGTGGTCTATATCGGTGGCAAGGAGGTTTTGGCGGGAAGAGCGACCACCGGAAACATCGCAGAATTTATTCTCTACGTGAATATGCTCACGTGGCCAGTCACCTCGCTGGGATGGGTCACTGCGATTATCCAGCGGGCGGCGGCCTCGCAAGAACGCATCAACGAATTCCTACACCTTGAACCGGAGATCACGTCCGTCGTTCCCGATCAACTCCCCGTCACCGGTGACTTGGAATTCCATCAGGTCAGCTTCACGTACCCCGACAGCGGCATCCAGGCGTTGGAGAACGTAAGTTTTACGGTTCCTTCGGGAGGTTCGTTGGCAATCGTCGGTCGAACAGGATCGGGAAAATCCACCCTGGCCCTGCTGTTGGCCCGGTTGTATGATACGAGCAGCGGCGAGATACGGATCGGCGGAAGACCGTTGCGTGAGATTCCATTATCCAACCTCCGCGATTCGATCGGCTACGTACCTCAAGATGTGTTTTTGTTCAGCGATACCATTGAGAATAACATCGCCTTCGGGTTGTCGGTCATACCTGACCCCAAGACGCTTCGTGAAGTGATCCGGACTGCTGCGCACAAAGCGGCGGTTGATGATTCCATCGCTGAGTTTCCGGACGGATACCAGACCATGCTGGGAGAACGGGGTATCACTTTATCGGGCGGACAGAAGCAACGCGTCTCCATTGCCCGCGCCCTCGTTAGAAAACCCAATCTGTTGATTCTCGATGATTGCCTGAGCGCGGTAGATACCACCACGGAGGAAAAGATCTTAGGACATCTACGCAAGGAAATGTCTACGTGCACCACCATTTTCATCAGCCACCGAATCTCGGGAATCAAACATGCCCAGCAGATCTTGGTATTGGATCAAGGACGCGTAGTGGAAAAGGGAACACACGACGAACTGATGTCCTTGGGGGGAGTTTACTATGACATGCACCAACAACAGCTGGCCGAAGCATTAAAAGACGAAAAGTGATCAGAACGGCGTGTCGTCGGACATGTCGTTCATGCGGGAGCTGACAATGATCCGGTTACTCTGGTAATCGGTGACACTGCCTCCCGACGATTCAGCAGGGTGCTCGCTGAAATCCATGTCTGTGAATTTAGCTAAGTGGTCGATGAACTTGAGTTTGACCGTATCCAAGGCACCGTTCCTGTGCTTGGCAATGATCAACTCGGCCATGCCGCGAGTCGGATTGTTGTCCTCATCGTATTCCAGGCCGTAGTATTCCGGACGGTAAATGAAAAGCACCATGTCTGCGTCCTGTTCAATAGCACCGGATTCACGAAGGTCGCTAAGCTGAGGACGCTTGGAACCGCCGCGTGTCTCCACCTGACGACTCAACTGGGAAAGTGCGATAATCGGGATATTCAATTCTTTGGCCACCGCCTTGAGGGAGCGGGAGATCGTACTGATTTCCTGTTCGCGGTTACCGCCGCGGTTATCCACCTCGGCGCGCATGAGCTGTAAGTAGTCAACGATCACCATTTGGATGTCGTACATCTGTTTGAGGCGGCGGCAGCGGGAGCGGAACTCGAAAACAGACAACGCCGGCGTATCATCAATGTACAAAGGAGCCTGCGACAACTTACCGGTTTGTGAAACCAACTTCTGCCACTCCACTTCATCCAGATTACCCTTACGAAGTTTATCGGAAGGGATACCTGTTTCGGAGGAGACCATACGCTTGACGAGCTGGTCTGCCGACATTTCCAGGGAAAAGAGGGCGATAGGCTTGCTGAAACTGATGGAAGCGTTTCTGGACAAAGAAAGTACGAAGGCGGTCTTACCCATACCGGGACGGGCAGCCACGATGATGAGGTCAGACTTCTGCCAACCGGAGGTTACCCGATCGAGCGCGGTGAATCCGCTTTCTACTCCGGTCACGCCAGATCCATGGAGCCGGGCGGACTCGACCTGCTTGGTCACCGTACTGACCATGTCACGCATCTCTTGGAAGTTTCGACGGATATTGCCCTGTGCGATATCGAACAGGTTCTTCTCCGCGCGGTCAAAGAGATTGAAAACATCCGTCGTGTCTTCGTAGGCATCGCGGATGGTTTCGGACGAGATCCGGATCAATTCACGCTGAATGTGCTTTTGAAGAATGATACGGGCATGGAATTCAATGTTGGCAGCCGAAGCTACCCGGTTGGTAAGCTGTGTAATGTAATAGGGTCCGCCAACCAACTCCAACTCAGCCGACTTACGGAGTTCGTTGGCAACGGTCAGGATATCGATCGGTTGCGACTGTTCGAACAGGCGGCGGATTGCACGGTAAATCAGTTGATGGGAATCCTTATAGAATGATTCCGGATGAAGGATATCGATGACGGAGGTCAAGGCATCTTTCTCCAACATGAGAGCACCCAATACGGCCTCTTCCAGATCGAGTGCCTGCGGCGGCAATTTCCCGAACTGGTTCGAAGACAAAACACTGGATGCGGTCAGATTCCCCGTCTTACGACGAGCAATACCCGAACCGGATTTGGATGAATCTCCTTTTTCCATCTGCACGTTTAAAGATAACCCTTGTTTAACCGGTTAGCAAGCCCGGTTGAAAAAGGGAGTCGAAAGTACGATAAAGCGCCATGCAGGACAAACATTGTTCACAACTTAAGAGAGACGAATCCCTACCAGCCACTCTTCGCAGATGAAGTTCTTTACTTTCTATTTATCAATTACTTATAAAGATTACCGAAACTTGATTTGAATTCGTAAAAAACCCTAATACGAGTAAGAAATCCTGTTTCAAACGTCCTTTTGATTACCTTGCACCAAGAAGTTACGGATATGAATTTCCTCGATTTTGAGAAACCAGTAGCAGACCTGATCGACCAGATCGAAAAGCAGAGACAGATCGGCGAGAAATCCCAAGTGGATGTCACCGTGGCTGTTCGCCAACTGGAAATCCGGCTGGAAGAGACCCGCAAAAACCTGTACAGCCACCTGACACCGTGGCAAAAGGTTCAGCTCTCCCGCCACCCGGATCGCCCCTACTCCCTGGCTTACATCCATTCGTTGACGGAAGGGAATTTCGTCGAATTGTTCGGTGACCGAACCGTCAAAGACGACAAAGCCATTGTCGGTGGATTCGGTGCTGTGGACGGTCGAACGGTCATGTTCATCGGCCATCAGAAAGGCACAACCACCAAACAGCGTCAGTTCCGAAATTTCGGAATGGCCAATCCGGAAGGATACCGCAAGGCTCTTCGCTTAATGAAGATGGCTGAAAAATTCAATAAACCTATTGTCACTCTGATTGATACACCGGGAGCCTACCCGGGACTTGAAGCCGAAGAACGCGGCCAGGGAGAAGCGATCGCCCGCAACCTGTTCGAAATGGCTCGTTTGCGTGTGCCTGTGATCTGTATTGTCATAGGCGAAGGTGCATCCGGTGGTGCCCTGGGTATCGGCGTCGGTGACCGGGTCTTTATGCTGGAAAATACCTGGTATACGGTCATTTCTCCGGAATCCTGCTCCTCCATCCTCTGGCGTAGCTGGGATATGAAGGAAACAGCTGCTGAAGCGCTCAAACTGACGCCTGATCACATGCTGGAGTTTGGACTCATCGA
>CAYWDY010000187.1:2434-5200 GCA_964455985.1 uncultured Flavobacteriales bacterium | reverse complement strand
GTAGGTAAGTCGTCCCGTTGGAAAAATTGCAAGACTAACGCTTGTTCCGTGTACTTGGCGCGGAAATCCTCTACACTTTGGGTCAATTTAACCAACGCATCGACCAATTCCTGTTCGGCCATCTTACGCTGAGCGGAGGCTTGACCCGGAAAGCGATCAATGAGCGAGTTGAGCATCGTCTCCTGTGCTGCTACTTGGGCAGACAGGTCACGCAGTTGCGCCGCATAGATGTCCACTCGACCTTGCTGAACGCGTATCATCGTCTTTCGATATAAGGTATCGGCATACTGTGCAATCTCATTGGCCATCTCCACCGAATGCTGACGGACGGGGTCACTGACCGAAACGACTACGCTGTTGAACGGCGTCTTGACCAGGCTGATCCGGCTCTTCAGGATGGCCACTGCTTTCTCGTAATGGAATTCGCGCGTGGTATCGATTTCATACCGGTTGAACAATCCGAAATGACGGATCAAGTGGTCATACATCGCTGTCGACTGAATGATCTGCAGCAGCCGGTTGTAACTGTCGGTGGAGACCATGAAGTCGGGGAGACCGTTGGAATTCGGTCGCGTTTCTGTCTTGAAGCCATCCATCACGATAAGGGTGGTAGAGGATTCGTAGTTCAATAACCGATATCGCAGGACGTAGTATGACGTGAAGAATACGACAATCAACAGGAACACGTAGCGCCATTTACGGCGTGCGATGGCGGCCAAGATGTCATCGGTTTCGATAACGGGCGATGAATGTACTGCGTTCCGTGACGGTTGTTCCATGTCGATTCAGTGATGTAATGTTAGCAAATCATGGCCGTTTCAGCCAGAAAAAAGTAGAACTTAGGGACGAACTACCATGGTGTTCCGGTCATCCTCAGCTCCCGTTACCCTGCTGCTGTCTCGCTTCATGGCGTTGATGGTTTGCCTGATCATTCCGCTAAGCCATAGTACAGCTTTGGCCGATCCTGACTTCACGCCGCGATACCTTCTGCTCACCAGTACGGCTTTATCCATGATTATCGTACTGGCCTTTGCACGGGAAAGCGTCAGAGCGCAAGTCATTCGTGGAATGAACACGCGTGTATTTCTGGTGGGACTCTTGTTTTTGATTTGGCTTTCGGTGGAGGCGTTGCGCACCCGTGATGCCGGAGCGGGGCTACTGGAAGTGTCGCGGTGGACGCTTTCCGTGCTGACCGTGGCGCTGGGAAGATTCGTGTTTTCCGAAGACCGATTCCTACGCTACGAGTGGCCGAAGTGGGTTTTCCTCTCCTGGACGATAATCAGTATTTCTTTATTCGTACAGGTGATGGAATCGTGGGCGACAGGTTCCTTCGGGTTTGCCACCTACACCTGGGGCGGTTTGGCCGGCAACAAGAATTTCCTGTCGGAGTGGCTGCTCTTTCAATCGTTTTTTCTTTTGAATGGTTGGCATCATCCGGAGCGCAGGTGGCGCATCGCTCTGCGCGTCGCTTTTATAGTGACCCTACTTCAGTTGGTCTTTTTGAAAACATGGGCGGTATGGATTGCCGGAGGTATTGCGATCGTTGTAGGGCTATGGATCCAAAAGCCGATTTGGCGTAAGGCCCTTTTTACGTTTATCCTATTCGTGATGGTAGGTGTAGGCCTGCTTGGCCTTCGGGGAATGGATCACTGGATTAAACCGATTGACATCACACGTGCGGATCAGTCGCAAGCGGGAAGTAGCTATGAGCGGCTATTGATGTGGCGAAATTCAATCCGTATGATTGCTGATCATCCTGTGTTGGGAGTGGGTACGTCGGCCTGGAAAGTAGAGCAGGCCAACTACGGCGTTGGAGGAACTACGTTTCTGAACAACGGGTTTGTCAGCTTTGAACATCCGCACCAAGAGTATCTGGCGGTGTGGGCAGAAACAGGACTCATCGGCTTGCTGCTGCTACTCACGTTCTTTTTTCTGGTATTCCGAGGGTCGGCTTTCCAGGCGCATGGGGATAACATCAGACGCAACAGTCGCTTGGCGTTGATAGCGTTTGGCATCACGGCGCTGTTCGCTTATCCCATGAGTCGGGATTTGCCTTGGATGGTCATGATAATGCATCTCTCGGTATTGCTGGCGATAGCGAATCGGCCGACTTCGGTTCGAAAAGATATCGAGACGGCGAAATGGCCTTGGTTGCTGATGATAGGTGTACTGGTGGTGATTCTTGTCGCTTTCGTGTGGCGCTTTTCAGGAGAATACCACTTGGGCCAGTCTTCTGCGGCGCGATGGCAAAGAATCCACGGACGATCCTACCGCGAGGCGGTACGGGCCGATAATTTTTTCTTCCATACGGACCGCACCGGTACACCGGTCGCGTGGTATGCGGGCGATGCCGCTTTTCGGCTGGGCGATCGGACCGCAGCGCTCGCTTGGTTGAATCAGGCCCATGGGTGGAATCCGTACCACCTTAAAACCTTGAACGATTTAGGAACAGTGCTGGAACAAGAAAGCCGAAAGCAAGAAGCAGAGTCGATGTACCGGGAAGCCCTCCGCATCAGTCCGTCTTTTGTCGAAGCGCGGTTGAATCTGACCGCTTTGTATTACAACGTAAGTTCTTTGGACAGCGCCTATATTCTGTTGAAGGGAGTTCCGCAGCCGTTACGTCCTCGCTCGAGGGATGAATACCAATACAGCTTATTCAGAAAGGCGTTGATCCGGAAAGCTTTCATTACCACGGAAGGGTTTGAAGCCGTTACCGACAGTGTGGAAGTAGACCGCTTGGGGAATGCGTGTTATGAAGGTAGCCCA
>CAYWDY010000187.1:0-2424 GCA_964455985.1 uncultured Flavobacteriales bacterium | reverse complement strand
GCGTCGGAGCGGTCAGTGCAGGCGTACTGCGATAAGGTGTACGACGGAGGCGTACACGAGCGCGAAAGCGAGCGACTGTACCAGGATTTCAAAGACCCGTTTGCGATCGAGGCGGGCGTGTTCGGGATTTTTCACTTCCGCGAGGTGGCCCAATTGGCGAAAGTTGTGGAGGTTGAAAAAACCGAAAAGGATGCAGAAGCGGTAGCGGATCTGGAAATAAAGCACCCAGGTGCTGAAAACCGTGAAGAGCATGAATCCCCAGATCCACATGGATTGGGACCAAAAAAGGGAAGCGGCCCTCAGTAACAGGCTGAAAGCAAGGAAGAAACGGAAGAATAACTGGCGGACACGGACCTCCGGAGGGCCTATGTTGCAGGCTCCGGGTTGGTAGGCACTATCAGGACACATCGTAGGTTTAACAAGAAAAGAATAGGAATGTTCAGGTCAAATATCCCCAAAAACGCGGGACTGGTCGAATGGTTCAGGGGTGCCGGTAGGAATCATTTCCCGGATACGGGCTCATCGCAATGACTGGCCATCAAAGGAACCGGACCATGCCGGAATTGAGGTCGTACATCGCTCCGACGATTTTGATTTCGCCGTTGGCTTCCATGTCGCGGAGGATAGTGCTGCGGGAACGGATGGTTTCCATGGTCTGAAGGACGCTTTTCTCGGTGACAGCCGTCACGAAGTCGTCGTTCTTCGATTTCTTTTCGCCGTTGAAATCCTGGCAAGCGGTGTATGCGGGGCGAAGTTTGTTGACCAGCGAGGTGATGTTACCCAGCTGGACGTTGTCAATGGCGGCTTTGACGGCGCCGCAGGAGGTATGGCCCAGGACCACGATGAGTTTGGCGCCGGCAACGCGGCAGCCGAACTCCATGCTGCCGAGGAGGTCTTCGTTGACCACACTGCCGGCGACACGACCGACGAAAAGATCACCGATTCCTTCGTTGAATACATCTTCTACGGGAACGCGGCTATCGAGGCAGGAGAGGATGACGGCTTTTGGGTATTGACCGGCTGCGGCTTTCCGTACCATGGCGGAGTGGTCGCGGGCGGTGAGGTCGTTGGCGACGAAGCGGGCATTGCCTGCCATCAGTTGAGCCAGTACGGTGTCCGGCGAAAGCGCTTGTTGTTGCTCGGCGGTGAGGACCTGATCACGGAGCGGAGGCGAGGTGAGTACGATTTCTGCCGAGTCCGGTGTGGATGGTTGCGCGTTGTCGGTGGTGGGAGCCGGTTGACAACCCCAGAGCAGGGCTACGGCGGTGGCGGAGAGGAGAATTCGGCAGGCGAGTTGTTTCATGTTGATCGGGGGAGGTACAGGTTTGCCGCCTAAAGTACAGAATAGATGGATAGGGTGAATCTGCATGGGCGAAGTGTAGTGTGTGTCCGGCAGTCCGCGGCACTTCGACTTGCGCGGAGCTGAGTCGAAACGATGACGGTTAAAAAATCTATGAGTTGCATTGGATATATACCCGGCGCCGTTTTCATTCAAACCATTTGCTATTTGTCCAATGGATGAAGGCCGTTTGGCAAGTAGTGGTGTCATCGGCTAGCCAGGATCCTTGATCTGTTTACTTGCACAGGGACGATCAAGCCAAGGATATAAAGAAGGTGAAACCCTTCCGAATGCTTGGCTACAGGTTCCTGATTATCGGCAATTCGGTATTTTTGCGGGATAATAGGTCCCGTAGTTCAACGGATAGAATAGAAGTTTCCTAAACTTTTGATGGCAGTTCGATTCTGCCCGGGACTACCAAGTTGTTTTTCAAGGTTTTAGAGGGTCTTCGGACCCTTTATTTTTATTCAGATACCCCAACTCTGCAGTAAAGTCTGCAGTTCGCCATGAAGTCTGCCGTAGGCTGTACTTCATGGTAAACTCTGCAGTTCTCAGTCGGCGGTCGACAGTCGGCGGCGCTTCGACTTCGCTCAGCGCAAGTCAGGTGGTTTCCGGTTCGCGGTCCTCAGTCGACGGTCATAGGACTGCGAACTGACGACCGCTGACTGGGAATCACTAACTGCTAACCGCCGACCGAAGACTGCCGACCGTTACTGGATGATTATCCTCTTCGTCTCCATCACCGTCCCGTTCGGATGGACGAACTGCACCACATACGTTCCGTTCACCCACGTAGGAGGGGTGAGTTGAATGTTGGTGATTTGTGCTGTGACAGGATTATTATAAACCGTCTGACCCAACAGGTTGGTGATGCGGATGGAATATCCGTTCAGACCTGTATAGTTAGTACCACAATCAATCACGAGGTTATCGGATGCGGGGTTGGGATACACTTTTACTTGGTTGGCATAGGTGACAGGATTGAAACCCGTGATGTTCGCGTTGAAGATTAACGTATCACAACTTCCTGCGATGGTGTGGGTGCAGAGACCTGTGTTGTAGAGTTGAGTGACTTCGGAGGAGTC
>CAYWDY010000186.1:0-5214 GCA_964455985.1 uncultured Flavobacteriales bacterium | reverse complement strand
GACGAAGATGGACGGTTTGAACTCCACTTCGATAAAGGCTCCTCGGATTATTACGTATTACGAACTGGCGACGACGCCATGGTTTACCTCATTCTTTCTCCAGAGGACAAAGACATCAAACTGGAAGGTGATGCCCAAGACCTGATGGCGACCTATCGCGTTCAAGGATCTGCAGAAAGCGAACTGGTATGCCTGCTGCATCAACGCGACCGACGACTCTCTGACTCGTTGAACCACGCCTTTGCTGAAACCAATTTCGAAAATCCCCAGGTACGCGACTCTGCCGGACAGGTACTGGAAAAATTCTACAACCGCTCCATGCGTGAGACAGCCTTGTCCATCATCCGTACCCATCCGGATCGCATTGCCTCCCTCTCGGCCAGTAAATTCTTGGACCAGACAGAAGATCTAGCCGATTTGCAGCAGCTGGCCACTTCGCTTAGTGCCAAGTTTCCCGACAACGTATATGTTTCGGACTTTACGGACATGGTCAGTGGTCTGGCTGCACTTCCGCCTGGTAGTCCTGCGCCCGACATCACCTTATCCGACCTGAAGGGCAAAACAGTTTCCTTGAACGACTTCAAGGGGAAAGTACTGCTGATCGACTTCTGGGCAAGTTGGTGTGGGCCGTGTCGTCGCGCCAACCCGGCGTTGGTCAACCTGTATGAGAAATTCCGGGGTAAGAACTTTGACATTCTGGGTGTTTCGCTAGATCAGGATTCAACCGCTTGGAAAACTGCTGTAGAACGAGATGGTCTTTCGTGGACGCAAGTAAGCGAATTGAAGCAATGGAAAAGTCGTTGTGTCGAAGATTATCGCATTTCCGCGATACCCTTCAGTGTATTGATCGATGCCGAGGGAAACATCGTCGCGAAAGCCAGCTCGGCCGAAGATCTGGAACCCAAGATCCGAGAATTGCTGCGTAAAACTTCTTGACTGCCGCCTTTCATCATGACATACCTTCGTGTACTTTAGGGTGCATGACGCGTCGATTTTTCGCCCTTCTGACCCTTGCGTTACTCTGGCAGTCAATGACTGTCCACGCTAAGGTCTATTTCCAACAGAACGTTCGTTATTCGTTGGATGTGACGTTGGATGATCATTCACACGTACTTCGAGGGCAAGAACGATTGGTTTACACCAATAACAGTCCTGATACGCTTTCTGTCCTCTTTATCCATTTGTGGCCCAATGCCTATCGCGATGAGAACACGGTATTGGCCAAACAGTATTTCAACGATATGGACAATCGATTCATTCGTAACAATCCAAGCGGACTGGGTGGGATTGACTCACTCGATTTCGTGGTGGATGGAGTACGGGTGACCTGGAGTTATTTGCCAGACACTCTTGATGTAGCTTTCTTGCAGTTGAACAATCCGTTGATGCCGGGAGATTCTCTGTTGTTGGAGACCCCTTTCCGGATGAAATTTCCGGACGCTGGTATATCACGCCTCGGCCATGCAGGACAAGCTTATTATGCTACCCAGTGGTATCCTAAGCCGGCGGTTTACGACCGGGGTGGCTGGAAATACTTTCCGTATGTGGACAAGGGCGAATACTACGGAGAGTTTGGCACGTTTGATGTCCGGTTGACTTTACCCGACAACTACGTGGTGGGATCGACTGGTGAACTGGTAGATGGAACGCAAGAGATCGAGTGGCTCAACGGAAAAGTCTTGGAGACCATGTCCATGACAGAATTCCAGTCTGACAGCCTTTCCTTTCCGGCCTCTTCCCTGACTTACAAAACCCTTCATTACCACCAGGACCGGATTCATGATTTTGCTTGGTTCGCCGATAAACGATGGCACGTCTTGAAATCCAGCACAGAATTGCCGGGAAGCCGGGAGCGGGTGACCATCTGGGCCTTCTTTACTAACCAACGGGCTAAGCTTTGGATGAAGGCACCCGATTATATGGAACGCGCGGTGCAGGCCTACTCCCGATGGCTGGGTGATTACCCGTATGCATCAGTCACTGCCGTGGATGTGTTGGGTGCCGAGGGAAGCAACATGGAATATCCGATGGTGACCGCTATTGGAACCGTAAGTTCCGCTTACGACCTCGACGGCGTGCTAGCGCACGAACTAGGGCATAATTGGCTGTACGGCATCCTAGGCAGTGACGAAAGGCGTCATCCGTGGATGGATGAGGGCATCAACAGTTTTTACGAAAAGAGATACCTGTTACAGACGTATGCCAACGATTCCACACGTTTGAATGAATATTTCAACCGGATGGGCCGTTGGGGTAAATGGACGAAGTCTACCCGGATGAATGCACGGCTCAAGCAATATTGGCGCTATCTCGGCGACGCACGCCTGAATTCAGACCAAGCTCCGGACACACGGTCTGAATGTTTCACGTTGCGTAATTACTCCGATATGGTCTATGCCAAGACTTCGTTGGGATTCCAATATGCGTGGCAGTCCATGGGGGATTCGCTGTTCGACAGCTGCATGCGTGAGTATTATGAGCGCTGGAAGTTCAAGCATCCGGAACCGGCGGACCTTCGTGAGAGCTTAGAAAGCTGCTCGAGGAATAACCTGTCTTGGTTGTTCGAAGATTGGATCAGTTCCACACGAAAGCTGGACTACACGGTGACCGACTTGACCGTAGAGCCGGTGGCTTTCGACGTCAGCTTTCATAACAGCGGAGGCATTCCGGGGCCAGTAGGAATAAAACGCATCAATAAAGATGGAATAAGCGAGACGGTTTGGGTGACTGGATTTACCGGCGACACCACCATACATCTTAGCGGTAAACCGGCATCGCGGCGACTCATCGATGCTGAAGAATGGATGCCTGAGATCAACCGCAAGAACAACTCGATACGAGAGAGCGGAATCTTGCGCCGGCTGGAGCCGCTACAACTTAAATGGCTGACCGGCCGGGAGAATCCGGACCGCACCACGTTATACGTGGCTCCTGCAGCCGGTTGGAACCTCTACAACAGCGTGATGTTGGGCGGCGTACTGCACAACGTGGGCTATCCGGCCAAGGGGTTTGAATTTGCCTTGATGCCGCTGTTTGCCCTGGGGAGTAAAGACCTGGCCGGTGGAGGTTTCGTTTCCTACCATCTCCTTCCCTACTCGACAATTTTTAAGGACATCACGTTCCGAAGCGGCATCCAGCGTTATGCGTATGACCAGTATGAATATTCCAAAGACTCTTTGAGTCTGACACAAGACTTTCGCCTTCATTTCATTCGGGTGGAGAACTCCATCTCGTTTGACTTTTTCGATCCGGCGCCGCGCCGCCATACCAGTAAGAACCTGACCCTGCGCCATCTGTTCATTTCCAAAGAAGAGCAGACCAGTCCTTCTGCAGAACCAAGTGCTGTTTCGGACCATTTCTTTGAAGCAAAGTTCACTCACCAGAACACGAATACGTGGAACGGATTCAAGCATTCCCTGACCGTTACAGGCAATCAGGATTTTTGCCGCATCTGGGCCGAGGGCAGTCACCGGTTCCCGTATGCGAATCCGGTGAAGGGGTTCTCCATCGGAATCAGCGGCGGTTATCTAACCTACGATGGCATCAACGACTACCGGCTACGTCTTAGCGGCAGGACCGGCTCGCAAGACTATCTCTTCGATGATGTTTTTCTGGGTCGCTCTGAGAGCAGTGGAGTCTTGTCACAACAATTTTTAGCGGAGGACGGAGGATTCGGCATCAATACAGGGTATTACCGCTATGCAGAGCAGTGGATGGCGGTACTCCATATCAAGGCTGACTTTCCCGGCAAACTGCCAGTTGCTGCCTATGTGAATCTGGGAACGTTTGACAAGGCCGACCGGTATTCACCGGCCGATGCACCCGTTTCAGCTGAAGGCGGAGTTGAGATCAGTCTGATCAAGGACATCTTCAAGGTTTATGTACCTTTGGTTTACTCCAACGACATCCAGTATGCTGTGGATCGCGAGGGGCTTGACTTCGGCGAGCGCATCCGTTTCGAGTTGCGCATCAAAAAGCTCAATCCACTCGACAACTTAAACCGCCGATGACGCAACTACAGGCTGGCAAGAAAATCTATTTCGCATCCGACTTCCATTTGGGTGTTCCGGATGAGGCGCGAAGCAAGGACCGTGAACGTCGGATCATCGCGTGGATGGACCGGATATTCCCGGAAACACAGGAGTTATATCTGGTAGGAGATGTTTTTGATTTCTGGTTCGAGTACCAGACGGTGGTTCCCCGAGGTCATGTGCGTTTACTGGCCAAGATTGCGCAGTTCACCGACGCCGGTATTCCGGTGCATTACTTTACTGGCAATCATGACATGTGGACGTTCGGTTATTTGGAGAAAGAATTGGGTGTTCAACTTTACCGTACACCAATTGAGCGAACCTACAACGGAAAGAAATTCTATATCGGCCACGGCGACGGTTTGGGCCCTGGCGACCACGGGTATAAATTCATCAAGAAGGTTTTTTCATCCAAGGCGTGCCAATGGCTATTTGCGAGACTGCACCCCAACCTGGGAGTCGGTGTGGCCAACTATTTTTCCCGAAGAAGCCGAATCGCTACCGGAACTACTGACGAAAAGTTTGAAGGGGAAGACAAGGAGTGGTTGGTGATTTATTGCAAAGAGCTGCTGGCTCGGAAGCATTACGACTTCCTCGTTTTCGGTCACCGACATCTACCGTTGGATATCGGGCTACAGGGCGGAGCTCGATATATCAATCTGGGGGATTGGTTGAAATACGATTCGTACGGTGAGTTTGACGGGACGACGTTTACGTTGCACGGGGGGCGCTGATCCACCATAAGTCTTACTAAGTATAAAACAGTTCGAATCCGGAGAACGCAGGGAGAATCTTGCGAAGTTCAATCATATTAAAAAATAAGGCCCTGTAAGTCTGAGACTTCAGGGCCTTTTGCTGGCGGTCCGGACGGGACTTCGTATTGCTAGATAGTTAATGATATATAAGCAGTTACGCCCATTCTATTTTTCATTTTAACCTTGAGCTTGCTTGCACTGAGCTGGACGAAGTGTCGGAAGGAGGCGGGTGGGCTACCGTTTTCGGAGTTTCGGACTTTGTCGTGCTACTGGTTAAAATCAATTTCGATTTGAAATAATGCGGAGTGTTATACTCTTATTCTCCGTAATCTTTGCGGAGTTTATAGCATGGACATGGGCATTCCAGACAGTTTTTTACTATTTTTGATAGTATCAAATGATCTATAAAATAATGCGTCCTCCCTACG
>CAYWDY010000185.1:0-5240 GCA_964455985.1 uncultured Flavobacteriales bacterium | reverse complement strand
GAAACATCCTGGAGCAGTAACATTCGCCGTAAAAGTATTAGGGGCAGGAATTCCATCGCAATAGCGGTAAAAGGTATAGTTGATTCGGTATTGGTTACCGCCTAAACATTCATACGTCAAATCGGCTCCCATGGCATGTGAGGCGAGTGCATCCGTGGGCTTTAGGGAGAACCACGAAACTATTGCGACCAAAGCATACGCAAATGCCTGGGGCAAGGAAAAGCGACGGAGGTTTTTTCTCATCGGCGGTGCCTTTATAACAAATTGATTTCTAAAGTAGTGATTTTGGATTTATCCTACTCAAGAACAGCTAAATATACACTTTTTTTATCCACAAGTGAAGCAAAAAAAGCCCTATTCGCGATGAAAAAGGTCAAATTCGCGGAAAAACTACTCGGACCGAAAATAGATTACTTGGATAAAAGTCCCTGGATCGGCCTACCTAAGGTTCCGCTTGGTTCCTGGATTTCGAGAAAAGACGAGATGGTCGGAGCGATATCACAAACGGAAACAGACTTAAAATCCCTTCCTGGCGATATTCCAGATCCGAAAAACACCAAAGGCACATGGGTGTCGTAGCCGTAAGCGGAACCATGGGATGTCCCGGTCTTTCGATACCAGTCAATCCATCCGGATCGCAACTGGATACTCACATCCGCTGAACGCTCGGGATGGAATCCGCGCTGGACCCACTGGGCAACGCCCTCGCGGGTGATGGAACGCGAGAGATCGGTGGCAGTCCACGCTCCCGCTACACCTTCAAATCCAACCACCCAGCGGGCACAGGCATTCTCAACAACTGAGATATCCATCCTCTTTTTCTTGATCAAAGACTGATTCAAAAAGATGTTATAGGCGTCGGCCGACAGCAATAAGGCACTGTCACCGAATTCCTGCTGCAAAAACAACCGCAACGAATCCCGAAGTAGGGATTCATCAGCATTTCCAGAAGGTGTCTTGTGGTCGGCGTTGAACTCAGGGTTGGCACAAGCACCGTGATCGGCAGTAAGAAATAAGGTATAGTTGTTTCTTCCGACAGTCTTATCCAGGTAATCGATGAAATCCCCCAGCTCCCTGTCCAATCGGATATACGTATCCTCGATCTCCATCGAATTGATTCCAAACTGGTGTCCGACATAATCGGTAGAGGAAAGACTGAACGCCAAAAAATCGGTATCCGGACCTTTACCCAACTTCTCCCCTGCCATGGCCGCCTTGACAAACTCCAACGTATACGTATTCCCCATAGGTGTACGGCGAATCAGCTCCGAATCCGTAGCCTTGATTTTTGGAAGGTCATGCGGAAACACCGGCGCCGTTTCTCCTTTGAAAGCACCCTCATACGGAACATCATCGGCAGTACTGCCCGTGTAAGAAGCCGCAGGCAAAGCAAGATTCCAAACCATCGAGGTCAACGAATCCACCATCTTGCGCTGGTTGAAACGGGTTACCCACTCCGGCAGTTCTTTCATGTAATACGTGCTGGTCACCCAGTTATTCAAATACGGATCGTGCCAATAAGCCGCGTTAGCCGTAAATCCGCCAGGAAGAATAGCACCCCGGTCTTTCAAGGCAATGGATATCACTTTCGAACGGTAATTGGTAGCGAAACGCAACTCGTCTGTTACCGTTGTCGACTGTAATCGGAGCGGCGACATCTTGCCAGAGATGGAAGTAGTACCCACCGCATCCACCGACGTGTCATTGACACAGTAAACCGACTTGCCGCTATTACGATCGTACCACTCGTTGCTTATAATACCGTTGACTGAGGGTGTGGTGCCGGTGTATATGCAAGCATGCCCGGGTGCTGTATACGTAGGCACATAGTCATAATGCGTGTTCTCGCACGAATAGCCTTCCCGGAGCAAACGCTTGAATCCCTTATCGGAATAATTAGCTGCATAACGATACAGGTAATCGTAACGCATCTGGTCCACCACAATACCTACCACCAGTTTCGGACGATCCGGAATGTCCTTGCGGAAGGCGGATTGAGCGCTGGAAGAATGGGGCATACTGATGAATACCACCAGGATCATGATTAATCGTGAAAGGGATGAAAACGACATCATAGGTTTCATGAATGTTTTACCGAAGTCCAATCTGAACGTAACGTTCCGAACCTCATCCGATAAAGATAACCGAATAAAGTCCCGATGATAAGGCCGATGGTCATACCACCCAGCACATCTCCGGGATAATGAACGCCCAGATAGATTCGGGAGTAGGATAACAGGCCCGCCCAGACGAAGAGAAGCATGGACAATCTGTTCCATGGTTTTTGTAATACCTGATAGAATAAGGCGGCTAAGGCAAATGTATTGGCCGCGTGCGAGGAGACGAATCCGAAAGAACCGCCGCAAACACCGTCCAACAGGTGCAACCGGGGAGCTACATCTGGATCATGGCAAGGACGCAATCGCTGTATCCAAGGCTTGATCATGGAAGCACTGACTTGGTCGGAACATAGAATAGTCAAAGCGATAAAAGGCAACAACCACAAAAAGGCGCGACCATTTTTTACGTAGAGATAAATAGAAAGAATCAGGTAGGCTGGAATCCAAAAATAACGATCCGTCACGTGCAGAAAAAAAACATCCAACCAGGGATGATGACATCCGTTCAACCAAAACAAGGCCTGCTTATCCCATCCTATGAGTGCACTTAGTCCCATTATTCAGGATCATTCAAGGCCTTCCAAAGTTCATCTTTCAACGCGGGAATGCCCAGTCCGCTGACCGAAGAAATGAAAACCACCGGAATATCTTTGGGAACTTCCCGTTTCATTTCCTGAATCAACCCTGAGTCCAGCATGTCACATTTGGTGATGGCCAGCAGTCGCCTTTTGTGAAGCAACTCCGGATTGTATTTATCCAACTCATTCAACAAAATCTTGAAATCTTGCTCAATGGAAGAACTATCGCACGGAATCATAAACAGCAGAATCGAATTTCGTTCGATATGGCGAAGAAATCGTACGCCCAGTCCTTTTCCCAAGTGTGCGCCTTCTATGATACCGGGAATATCGGCCATGATGAAGGATTTAACATCTCGGTACGAAACCATCCCCAGGTTGGGAACCAGCGTGGTGAATGGATAATCGGCGATTTCAGGCTTGGCCGCTGAAACAACAGATAATAAGGTGGATTTACCGGCATTGGGGAATCCCACCAGACCGACATCCGCCAGCAATTTCAATTCAAGAATCTTCCATACTTCTTGTCCGGGTTCACCGGGTTGAGCGAAGCGCGGAGCTTGAAGCGTAGAGGTCTTGAAAAAATTGTTGCCCTTCCCTCCCCTTCCTCCGGGAAGTAATACCCGCTCTTCGCCGTCAGCGGTGATCTCAAATAGAAATTCACCGGACTCTGCATCCCGAGCTACCGTGCCCAACGGCACTTCAAGGATCTCATCCTTTCCGTCAGAACCAGTCTTCAACGCCGAAGATCCTTTCTCGCCCGGTTCGGCAATGACGTGCTTGCGGTACTTCAAATGCAGTAACGTCCACAGCTGTTTGTTGCCGCGAAGAATGATGCTTCCTCCATGGCCGCCGTCTCCTCCGTCAGGTCCGCCTTTGGCCGTGTTCTTGTCACGGTGAAAGTGTACCGAACCGGGGCCACCGGCACCGCTGCGGCAACAGATTTTGACGTAATCGACAAAGTTGGAATTCATGAAGGGTTAGTTGGAGTTATCGTTATGAATCAATTTCCGATGGCGGTACATAAGGCCTCGAAAATCCCTTCGATACTCCCTACCCCGTTGATGCCGGTATATTTTCCTTGCTTTTCATAGTATTCCCGAACCGGCGCTGTCTTGGTCGAATACTCCAGGATACGTTTGCTGATAATGTCTGGATTCTGGTCATCAGGTCGTCCGGATTCCTTACCGCGGTTCAGCAGTCGGGCCATCAACTCTTCCTCATTCACTTCCAACGCAAGCATTTTGGTAATGGAGGTATTCTTCTTTGTTAACAAGGTATCCAATGCAGCGGCTTGAGCAGAAGTGCGTGGAAAACCATCAAAGATGAAACCGGCTGCAGTAGGATTTGCATCCACTTTGGATTCGATCATCCCAATGACCACTTCATCAGGAACAAGTAGTCCCTGATCCATCAGCTTCTTGGCTTCCATCCCGAGCGGTGTCTGTCGACTGACCTCAGAGCGAAGAATATCTCCGGTGGACAGGTGCACGAGGTTATAACGTGCGATGAGCTTTTCGGATTGTGTTCCTTTGCCGGCGCCTGGCGGACCGAACAGTACGATGTTTAACATACGGTAAGATTCAAGAGGATAAGGTATAGATGTCGTTGTAGTTTCGGCCCAGACCGTTGTAATCCAATCCATAGCCAACCAGAAAATCATTCGGCACTTCGAACCCGACATAATCCGGCTGGAACGGATGTCGCAACGCCTTAGGCTTGAAGAGCAGAGTCGCAAACTTCAGGGATGAAGGCTTGTACTTGGCGATTTCATTCATCAGAAAAACCGCGGTATCTCCGGAATCGACGATGTCCTCAACCAAAATAACCGGACGGTTCTCCAAGGACCCATCAACGCCCAACAAGCTCTTGACTGTCCCGGACGACTCCATTCCGGCATAGGATGAAACGCGCAGGAAATTGATTTCACCCTCCCCTTCTATCCGACGGAAAAGATCGGATGCGAAGAGAAAAGCACCGTTCAGAATTACGAGGAATACCGGTCGCTGGCCGTTGAATTCCAACGATATCTGATGCGCCAGTTCAGCGATTCGAGCTTGGATGGTGTCCGAGGGAATATAAATCTCGAAAGATTTATCCCAGACTGTGATACGGTTCATGGGGTTCCGCAAAGGTCAAAAATACGAGAAGGAACCCGAGTTCGCAATTAAGAATCGAGTTAGTGCAGGATTATGTAATTTGCATGCCGAAATGGGGTCAAGCACATACAGAACCAGCCGTTTAGGCATCCTGGGCGGCGGCCAATTGGGCCGCATGCTGATTCAGGAGGCCATGGATTGGAACGTACATGTTTCGGTCCTCGACCCCGATCCCGATGCCCCCTGCTCGCGAATCGCAGACCGCTTTGTCCAAGGCAGTTTCGCCGATTACGAAACCGTGTTGGCTTTCGGTCGCCAAGTGGATATCCTGACCATTGAAATCGAACACGTCAATGTGGATGCCTTGGAGACGTTGGAAAAAGAGGGAAAAACAGTGCGTCCATCGTCCCGAATCATTCGACTGATTCAGGACAAGGGGAAAC
>CAYWDY010000184.1:3571-5244 GCA_964455985.1 uncultured Flavobacteriales bacterium | reverse complement strand
TTCACCTTTTTCCGGCCCAGCCCGGTACTTATTGGTATAATATACACGCAAGAGGACAAGGGGCTGTTTTAGATGCACGGTTTGTCGAAGCCGAAGGCGGTCAATTGAAAGCTTCCGACAGCGCCACGGGATTCATTCAGGATTGTTACCTCCACGATTATAATCTGGGTTCTAATCCGATCATCTTTTCAGAAGATGCCTCCTTTGTTTATGTTTCTCGAACACACATCAGTAATTATTACGAGATAAATTTAGTTCGTACGTTGGCTACCGTCGAAGACTGCCTTTTTGAATTCACCACGGCAGATGCCATTGACTTTGATAATGCACCCGCTGGAACCGTCATTCGGCGAACTACCATCCGGTACGGCAGAGGTACCAATATCGATGCTATCGACTGGGGCAAAGTGGACTTCAAGCCGCCCGGATCACAGGGGTTGGTGGAAAATTGCCTCGTGCATGATTTCAGCGATAAAGGAGTGTCTGTAGGGGAGGGTTGCCTGGGTGTTACCGTCAAAGGGTCGCTGTTTTACCGATGCGGAGCGGGTGTAGCGGTCAAAGACAGTTCATTGGCCACCATCTTCAACAATACATTTTATCAGAATGAATATGCCATTGAGGCTGTGGAGAAGAACGAAGGATTGGGCGGTGGACATGGGGTCGCTTACAATAACATCTTCTGGCGCAACGGCGCATCGACCTATCTGAATAGCGATGCGACGCTGGATATTACCTATAGCAATGCCGATGACCTGGCACCGGATACGGGTCGACGTATCTTATCGGTTTATCCGATGTTTGCCGATACGACGATTGATGATTACGAATTGATGCCAGGCTCCCCTTGTATAGGACAGGGAATAAATGGCGAGGACTTGGGCGCGTTTTTTCCGCTGGGTGGAATTTCTCCTCCTTTGGATGAGTTGAGGTTGGGAACTCCGAACGCCGTATCTGTTCTTCCTTTTGATACTACTATCTCAGTTTACTGGGCGTCTGGTCCTGCTGTTTCGCAGATTGATTTGCACTTCTCTTCCGACAGTGGAGCCACCTGGACGGAGTTGGTCTCCGGAATGGATGCTGCCATTGGCACGTGGACCTGGCAGGTTCCGCACGCCTATTCCTCCAATTGCTTTTTCCGAATTCGTGACCACGACACCACGACGGCTCGTAGTGCCATGAATCGCATGCCGTTCAAGATTGTGCCGCCGCCGGTTCCTAGCTTAAAGCCTGATTTCTCGGTCAATTCCGGTTTCTTTCAGCAGCCCATTTTATTGGCCCTTACGTCTACTATTCCGGGTTCGGTTATCCACTACACCTTGGATGGGAGTGAACCCGATGACCGGTCTCCGGTTTTCACGCAGATGTTGGATTTAAAAGGGGATACCATTTCGTTCTCCTCGTGGTATCCTACCCAGAATGTGACCGCTTCTGCCAAAGCACATTTTCCCTACAGCTATGTCCGTACCGCACCTTCGGTTCCGCCCCAGACACCTCCCTCTATTTGGTACAGACCCTCCGGAGATATTGACAAGCAGTGTGTCGTAAGAGCACGTGTTTTCCATCCTTCCTATGGACTCGGTCCGGTCGTTTCAAAATCCTATTTCATCCATCCCGATGCGAATGGTGCCCGCTATCCGCTACCGGTCATCTCATTGATCACTCCGCCTGAAAAG
>CAYWDY010000184.1:0-3514 GCA_964455985.1 uncultured Flavobacteriales bacterium | reverse complement strand
CAGAAGAACAAGCAATTGAGTCAGGAGATCGGAATTCGTGTCAAAGGACAATGGATCCGTAGTCTCGGACAAAAATGTCTGGGTGTTTATGCTCGTGAGGATTATGACGTAAGCGAAGATGATCTGGATGCCGAGGTGTTCCCCGATAATCGCTACCCAGGAACGGATACGGTTGTCAATCAATACAAACGGTTGCTGCTTCGTCAGAATGGAAATGATTGGGGGAACTACCAAAATACCATGTGTCGGGATGCGGTGGCACAATCCCTATTGGATCATTGTCGGGTGAAGTTCCAGAAATACCAACCTTCCATGTTGTACTTGAACGGGGAGTTCTATGGCCTGCAGAACATCCGTGAAATGAACGACGAGGAGGATCTCTCCCGGCAGTATTTCATTTCAGAAGACTCCCTGATCATCATGGAGGACAACTTGGAGGAGTATCAGGAGAAACCTTACCAGCTTATCAAAGGCAAAGAAGGCGAGGATCAGGTTTACTATGATATGCGTAATGTCGTTCTGTCCGCCGATACGTCAGACCCTACCCAGCTTGATTCTATCCGTCAGTTGATGGATCTGGATAACTTCACCGATTATTGGATCGGTACGATTTATCTGGGTAAGACCACGTCAGGTCATAATCAATGTTATTGGCGCGTGCAAACGCCTGACCCTAATTCGTACCGATTCGCTCATGACGGCAGGTGGCGGTGGCTGGCCTTTGACTTTGACAATGCCATGTTCGATGAAACGCGCGATGATTTCAGTTTCGGTCCTTACTACGTGTATGATGGCTTGTTACGTCAACTTTGGAAACATCCGGCGTATGTGAAGATTTTTGTCAATCGATTCGCGGATCTGATGAACTCATCGTTCCTGCCTCAACGGATGCTAGATCGTATCGACTCGGTTCAGCAGCTGATCGCTCCCGTCATGCCTTACCATATCGCACGTTGGAGTACTCCTACGTCCATGTCGGATTGGCAGGATGGTATTGATGTAATGCGGCAATTCTCACAGCAGCGTCCGCCATCCGTCAAGGAACAAATCAAATCAAGATTCGGACTGTCAACCTACTATCCGTTGACCGTTGATATATCAGAAGTCAATGCCGGTTATATTCGAGTAAACTCGTTGATGATTGACAAGCAGCTTCCGGGTGTTGATACCAGTCGGGTGTATCCTTGGACCGGGGATTATTTTTCCGGTGTTCCAGTATCCGTTACAGCATATCCCATGCCGGGCTACGTGTTTGATCATTGGAAAGAGACGGGGGAGACTTCTGCAGCTATAAGCATCGACACTACCATGGGAGTAACTCGCACGGCCGTATTCAAGTCGTTGAAGCAAGAGGTGGCATATACCTCCGCCTATCCCAATCCTGCTCATGTGGGTGAGCAGGTGGTTTTGGATCATCCGTGCGAGTATTATTTGTACAGTGTTGACGGAAAGGAATTCAGGCATGAGTTGAATTCCCGTTTGTTGTCCACGTACGATCTGCCTGCAGGACTATACCTGCTCCGAATCGTCGATGGACCCGTCGAGAGGTTGACCATCATCCGATGATTCTCAACGCTCAACTTATCCGCCGAAGATAAGCTTCGATGCCGTAGAGCGCTCCGGCTAGAAAAAGCGGTCCTGCTATGAGGAAGTAGACGCTCAGGGGGAATCTGCCCCAGGCCCAGAGGATATAAAGAATGCCCAAGGGTATCAAGGTCATAGTTCCTATGAGCGGACGACGTATGGCCAAGAGAAGTAGTAGGGTAAGCAGGAAAAAGGGAATGTTATGGGCCAGAAAGCTTATTATTTTCTCGCCGGCCGACTTGTCATCGCCAAAAACATCAAAGGAGAAAATGACCGTGAATGCTGCGAATAATCCATGGATGATTCGGGCCGATCGGGAAATTACATTTACCATAACAGGCATAAGGTAAAGGTATAAAGTTGTACGGTAGTGACTGAGCCAAGGTGACTTTGTCTGGTATGACTCTTATCAGGTAAAAGCAAGACGCCCTCGATGCTTCTGGCATCAAGGGCGTCTTATTGGTGGAGCTGGCGGGAGTCGAACCCGCGTCCAAACCGGGAATCGGACCGCTTTCTACATGCTTAGTTTCCTATTGGTTGTCGGCGGGGCAGCTGCCGGAAACAGGCGACTGAACCACGTAGTTCCGATTGGATTTGCGGTTCGCCCGGAACGTGCTTACCGCTCACTCACCATGCGGTGCCTCCGGGTCAGGAACGGGTGAGCAGGTTCCCGGGAGACAATTGGATCAGCTAATCTTCTTGATTAGGCAGCCAATGCGTAGTTGGTGTTGCCAACTGAAGGTTGAAAGCCGTGTTTTACGAGCCAGACTAACGACGCTCGGCATGCTTACGGAACCATTCGGCCAGCTGTCAAAACCGGTCAGCCCCGATGTTCAATAGTGCACAAAGATAGTGCCCGGTTGGTGGATTGGGAAGGATTGTCAGGTCAAATTAGGGATACTGGCGAATCGTATTGGAATAGGGCAGGGCCTGTCACTAAAAAGCCCCCATGTTCCATGGAGGCCTTTGGGTCGGGGTGAGAAGATTCGAACTTCCGACCTCCACGTCCCGAACGTGGCGCGCTAACCGGGCTACGCTACACCCCGAATTGAGCCGCAAAGGTACGCAGGTTCGGTTTGTAGGACAAGGAATCAAACGGAAAAAGCCCCTGTTACGGGGCCTCTTCCATCAATAACAATCAAACAATTCTAATCAGTTCAAGCTCGGATTCTCCGGGAAGTTGGCCAGAATGGCATACTGACTACCCATGGATTTCAGCACTTCGCCCCATAAATCTTCCGGACTCTCCGAAAAGGCAAAGTCTCTTTTTCCGTTGGATATCAGCCAGGTACGACCTTTCATCTCATCTTCCAGTTGATGGGGTTCCCACCCGCTGTAGCCGGCGAAAAATCGAATCTGGTCCTTTGAAACCTGTTGGGTCTCGATCAGCATCTTGAGCATGTCGAGACTGCCTCCCCAGAAAATTCCAGGCAAAATTTCTTTGCTGCCTTCTAACCGGCTTCCCAGCGTATGCAGGAAGTGGATGGTGTCCGTCTGGACCGGCCCGCCGAAATACAGAGGCACCTCGAATGGAGGGAAATCTTCCAAGGCATCATTCAGGGTAAGGTCTGTCGGCTTGTTCAGGATGAAGCCGACGGTGCCGTCGTCCCCGTGTTCTCCCAAAAGGATGACGGTACGTTTGAAGAAGGAGTCCATCAGGAATGGTTCTGAAACCAGTATTTTTCCTGCTGACGGTTCGATGTAGGTAGTTCTTCTCATCGCTTTAATTCTATTTAGGGACCCCGTTCTTGGAAACATCCCTTTGGTTGTTTTGTTGTAGTTTTACCCTTTTATTGTCGAGGGGTTCAAGCACTTTATCCGTAAAACTTACAGCCTGTCTCTAACCACCACGTACCCTTCCACCTTCAATTATGGCCTCAAAAAAGCGACTTCCAAAACTACAAGTAGGGGATAAAGCCCCCGATTTCAG
>CAYWDY010000183.1:4985-5252 GCA_964455985.1 uncultured Flavobacteriales bacterium | reverse complement strand
ATGAAGTGGACCTTCAGGTCATCCGAAAACTCATGGATGTGAATTTTTGGGGCGCTGTTTACTGTACGAAATATGCGTTGCCCTACATCCTGAAACAACAGGGTAGTGTAGTGGGCATCTCTTCCATAGCCGGCAAGAAAGGATTACCTGCGCGTACGGGATACTCGGCATCGAAGTTCGCCCTGGAAGGATTTCTTGAGACCATACGCACGGAAAATCTGAAACGGGGATTGCATGTACTCGTGGCTTGTCCCGGTTTCACTGCTT
>CAYWDY010000183.1:1665-4975 GCA_964455985.1 uncultured Flavobacteriales bacterium | reverse complement strand
ATATCCGGTCCACCGCGTTGAATGAAAAAGGTAGCGCTCAAGGTGAGTCTCCTCGCGATGAATCGTCCATGATGACGGCAGAGCAAGTCGCTTCCGCTATTGTGCAGGCGGTCATAGGCAGGAAGCGTGATCTGGTACTTACAGCCACGGGCAAATTGACCGTATGGCTGAATCGTCTTTTTCCCTCGTGGAGCGACCGACTGGTCTTTCGTCATATGGCGAAGGAACCGGATTCTCCGTTGAAACGGGTGTAGCGGCAGGAGGATGTTTCCTCAGGGCATCAGGATTTCCACCTGGCGTGTGCCGAGCAGTTTTCCGTATTCGTCGTAGGCGTACACCACATAGGTCCCGGCCTTGTAGAAAGTCAACGATTGTACCGACCAAGTCCAGGAGGGTTCCACTTTCAATCGAATCGTATTTTCGAATGTTTCGTGTTGCTGCTTGTCGAGCAGGAACACGTCGATAGTCAACTGTCGGTTGCCGAATGCCAGGGGAGAGGAGATGAGAAGTTCCACAGCTCCGCCTTTTTTGGAAATGGTGAAAGCCGTGCTGGCATTCGAAGGCTTTCCTGAGCCATCCACTTTTTCACAGAATACCAACTCTTGCGAAAAGGCGTTCAAGGTCATCAGGCAGTAGCACACAACTGCAGTCAGAGCATATTTGAAAGTGGACAGGTATGACTTAGAACCGGACATTCACGCGGAGGTTGAGCTGACGGGATGTAAGGTAATTAGGTACGGCGTATTGGCGGGCGTTGGTGACATCCGTTACCCACGTGTAGGAGGCTACGTTGTAAATCTGAAGCAGGTTCAAGACTTCCAGTCCGATCCAGAGGGACTCCAATTCGCGGAATACTTTCCCTTTGGGTGTTTTAGTTACGCCTTCTCCGATAAGCTGCTTGGAGAAGCTGATATCGACACGTCGGTACATGGGGGCGCGGTAGACATCGGTGTATCGGACTTTTCCGGGAGGGCCAAAGGGTAAGCCTGTTCCGAAAGCCAGGAAGAGGGACATCTTGAACGTTGGCGATTTGGGTAGGTAGTCCTGGAAGAACAGGCTGAAGGTCACGCGTTGGTCAGCAGGACGCGGTATATATCCCGGTTCGAACCGCACACTGTCCACAGCCACCTGATCGAACGTATAGCCCGGAATGATCTTCTCGCCGAACTGATTGTAGTATACGTAGTAGAAATCGCCAATGATATCTTCTTCGGTTTTCAGGTAGGAAAAGCTCGCCCAGGATTCGGTACCCTTGACGAATTCTCCGAAGAGTCTCATGTCAATTCCGGTGGCGTAACCTGTTGACCGCAGCTCGGGCAAATAGCGGATACGCAGGTTGTCGATCTTATAGGGGATAAGGGTCTCCAGTTTTTTGTAATACACTTCGGTGGTAAGCTTGAAGTCGCGGTTCAAACCGTGGAAGCTGAAATCATTTCCGATGACGGTATGAATGGATTTTTGCGCCGGCGTTTCGGGGAACAGGGTGCCGTCGACATCACGCATCTCGCGATAGAACGGGGCCTGGTAATAAACACCGGCGGCAGCACGGAAGCTGGTCTTATGTTGCCAGTCGGGCTGGTACATCATGGATGCCCGGGGGGAGATCATGATCTCTTCGTTAAGCGAGTAATAGAGCGCGCGGACACCGGCAATCACCGTCAATCGATTCAGGTCGCCGAATTGCCAAGAGTTCTGGAGGAAACCGCTATAGCGATTGGCTTCAACGGAATTCCGTGCAATCACAACGTCGTTCAACGTGATCAGGGGATTCAGCGAGTCTCGGTAGGAAGGAATGGAGAATCCGGCGGAGTCGTTGTAATTCCATTCGTGAAGCTTGTCGGAAAAGGATTCCTGTTGTGCGCGAACGCCCCAAGCCAAGACGCCTTTCTCCCGAATGTACTCGCCTTTGTGTTCCAAATTGGTGACGGTCGCTTCCAGGCGGTTACGGGCATGATTTAGAAATGATCCTACGCCGAGGTTGAATGCCACGTCTCCGAAATTGTCTTTCCCCAGATCGGTCTCCAACTGGTCGAGGAAGTACTGACCGAGTATATCGAAGTTTTCTTCTTCCCGGGTGTGATAGCTCGTTAAAATCGCCTTAAGCTTCAGTTTCTCGTTCGGCTTGAAGGTCAACGAAGCAGCGCCGGTGTAGGAAATGTAGCGGTCAGCTTCCTGTCCCTCGAAATACACCGTGAAACGCTTCGCATCCGTGATGGTGCCGAAATTGGTTTCCCGATTCTGCGGAATCAGGTTGTACCGGTTTCGGGCGTAGTTGCCGAAAATTTCCAGGTTCCATCTCGTGTTGAAATCGAAACCCGCTAGCACCTGGGCATCGGTGAAGGAAGGGCGGTATTCTCCTTTGGTCTCGAGCGAATTCAGTAGGTACTGGTTGGATTTCTGACGTAGACCCGCCATCCAATAGAACTTCTGATTGGCGGAACGGTTTTCGAGTTCAAGTCCGGCCCCGAGCAGGGAGGCGTAGGCTGAACCGGCAAACTTCTTCGGCTTCTTGTATTGGATGTCCAGTACCGAAGATAATTTGTCGCCGTACATCGCGTCGAATCCACCGGCCGAGAAGCGTATGGAGGACACCATGTCCGGATTGATGATACTGATACCTTCTTGTTGTCCGGAGCGAACCAGTAATGGACGATAGATCTCAAAGTCATTGATGTAAACCAGGTTCTCGTCGAAATTACCGCCGCGAACTGAATACTGCGAGCTAAGCTCGTTGGAGGAAGAAACACCCGGCATCGTCTTGATGATGTCCTCCACACTTTGGTTGGGAGTCGGCAAGTAATCGACGAATTTGGGATCGATCTCCGTAACATTCATGGTACGGATGGAGCGCTCCTCGATGGTAACGCCTTTCATCTGTACTACGCGACCAGTCAAGGATCGGTTGATGGTTTTAGCCTCATTATCCTTGAGCTGAATTTGAACCGTATCGGATTGAAGACCGGTCATGCTGAATACCAGCATCAACTTCTGGTTGGAGGGAACGGATAACGAATACCTTCCGTCATCGCCTGTCGTGGTTCCGATGGGCATGCCCAAAATACCGACGGTGGCCCCAAAGACCGGCTTGCGCAAGGAATCGGAGACCATGCCGGTGATAGAGGCTGTCTGTCCCCAGGACTGACTGGCAAGGAATAAAAGTGCCGGAAGCAGGAGGACCTGACGGAATCTCATACGCTATCAGTCGTCCTTTCGGTAATTGGCATTGTTGTCTTTAAGCTGGCCGCTTTGCCACAGCTGTACGAACTTGGCCCAGGCCACCGGATTAAGCACGTTATTCGGAGGTAATTGT
>CAYWDY010000183.1:0-1616 GCA_964455985.1 uncultured Flavobacteriales bacterium | reverse complement strand
GCGTAATACAATCGGCTGGACTGCTCTTGCATCTGCCATTTGAAATTCATGCTGCCGTCCATCGGAGCAACGCTAGCCAAGAACTCCAATTGTTGGGGATTCAAGTTACGCTCAGCCCTCGCCAGATCATCGTACGGAGCCCGGAGGCGGATGAAAGCCTCTTTGAACTGCTCCTTCGTAGGCCATGGGAAAATAACAACTTCCTTCAGGAGTACCGTGTCTGGTTTAAGGATTTGAATCAGGGAGCAACGGTGGTCAGAGAGGGTGTCCGGGATGACGAAGTAATTGCGCTTAAAGCCGATGGCGGCGAATTCAATGGTGTCGTTCATCTTGGCCACGAAGGAAAAGAAGCCGTAGTAATCGGATATCGTACCCCGGCTGGTGCCGCGTATCATGATACTCGTAAAGGGAATAGGCTGAAGGCTGTCGCCGGAAACGACCACGCCCGAGAACTGGACGAGTTGCGGTGATTTGCTGTTCACGGACTGTGCTGAAACAGCCGATGCCGTCAGGGCGATAAGCAGAAGCAGGGTTGAAAAACGCATCGTGATGAGGTGGCGCGGATATCGCATAAAAGTACCATTATTTCGTGGTACTAGGAACGTCATTGGTGGGTAAAAATTGACAACTGCCGGATGATTCTGAACCCTTGATTGATTAAATTTGTTTACTAGCCTAATGACACCCATCACCCGAAATAGCAAGTACCTGTGGAGTCTCCTTCCGGGTGTATTTACCCTAATAGGAAATTCTGTAGGTGGCTATTGGGCCATGTCCAATGTCGTCTTTTCCTTGTTGGTTCTTCCCGTATTGGAATGGGTGGTTCCAGAGGATAAGGACAACCGCTCCGACGAGGAAGCTGTTTTGCCAGATGTACTGCTAGCCTTGCATGCGTTGCTTCAGCTGGCTTGCCTTATTGCCTTTTACCTCGGTGTACGAAGCGGGACACTGGCCGGCACAACGCTCTTGATGGCTGCTTTGTCCACCGGAATGCATTCGGGGACCAGTGCCATCGTGGTGGCGCATGAGCTCATTCACCGTAATTCCAAGGGTTGGCAGTTCATCGGCCGCTTGTTGCTCTTCACGGCTGGCAACATTTACTTCTTTGTTGAACACCTTCGGGTTCACCACAAGTGGGTCGGTACTCCGCGTGATCCGGCTACGGCCCGTCGCGGCGAAAATGTATATGGTTTTTTTCTTCGTTCCATGGCCGGACAAATCGCCGGAGCTTGGCGGTTGGAAAGTGATCGACTGAAGAAGGAGGGGAGGGCTCGTTTTTCTTGGAATCATGACCTCATCCGCTCTATACTGTTACTGGCTGCTTGTCTTTGTTTTTACTACGCCACAGCTGGCCCGATCATGGTAGCAGCCTTTCTGCTTCAGATGCTGCTCGCCAATTTCCTGCTGGAGTACACCAATTACATCGAACACTACGGCCTGGTAAGGGATGAGAAGGAGAGGGCTACGGAGATCCACAGCTGGCAGACCGATAAGGTCATCAGTCGATTCATCCTGATCGACCTCTCGCGTCACGCCGATCATCACTATTACGCGTCCAAAAAATACCACACGTTGTTGTCCTATCCGAATAGTCCTGTATTGCCCGGAGGCTATGC
>CAYWDY010000182.1:0-5254 GCA_964455985.1 uncultured Flavobacteriales bacterium | reverse complement strand
GTCCTGAAATCATGCCATCGCTTACCAGCGACCCGGTCTTAGGTCACATCACCACCTTCGGCGGTCATCCCGTCAGTTGCGCAGCGGGCCATGCTGCGCTTAGTGCCATTCACGATGAACATTTGTTGGATGCTGTGCCCGAGAAAGAAGAACGGTTCCGTGCCCGACTCAAACACCCGGCCATCAAATCGGTGAATGGACAAGGACTCCTTCTGGCCGTTGAATTTGAATCAAACGCCTACAATCAAGCTGTGATTCAGCGTTGCATGGAAAAGGGGCTCGTGACCGATTGGTTTCTATTCGCCCCACACTGCCTGCGCATTGCTCCTCCCCTGACAATCACCCACGAAGATATCGACCATGCGTGTGAAATACTCGTATCTTCACTCTAACATCGCCACGAACTCATGAACGTACTCATTGTCGAAGACGAACGTCATCTTTCCCACGAAATAGAAATCTTTCTGACCAAGCAAGGCTATAACTGCGATGTAGCCTTTAGCGGCAAAAGCGCTTCGGAAAAAATCTATGTGAATTCATACGACTTCATCCTAATGGATGTCGGACTCCCCGACCACAACGGGTTTCAACTGCTGAAGGAAACCAAGGAAATGGGCAAAGATGCCGCCATCATCCTGATCACCGCTCGAGGCTCCTTGGACGACAAGATTACGGGATTGGACTTGGGCGCTGATGATTATTTGCCTAAACCCTTCTCTTTACTCGAACTTCAGGCAAGGATGCAAGCCATCCTGCGGCGCAAACACGGGTTGAAAAACAACATCATCCAGATCCATTCCTTTGCTATGGATATCCAGAACCGAACCGTAACTCACGATGGAAAGGTGATCCCACTCACCAAAAAAGAGTTCGATATCCTTCACTATATGGCCCTGCATAAGAACCGGGTGATCACACGGGTCCAACTCACCGAACACATCTGGGGAGATATCCTTGAGGAAGATTACGAATCGAATTACATCGATGTTCATATCAAAAACCTGCGCAAGAAGCTGGCCCAGTTCGCCAACTGCGACTTCGTAGAAACCGTCCGGGGCATCGGATACCGGCTGAACATGCATTGATCGGCTAGCCATGAAACTGCAAAGCAAACTGGTGCTGTACAACGCCGTATCCAAAGCGGCTATCATGTCGGCGCTGGCTTTTATCCTTCCCTTACTGGTCCAGCGGATTGTTTACAGTCAACTCGACAAGCGTCTCCATGCCCGTCAGGAAAAAGTGCTGCGGATGATTCGTATCGGCGGATTGAAGGAGATTACCTTGGACCAGGATTGCAGTTTCGAGAATTACTCCATCTTCAAGGAAGAATTTGTCAGCATTTCGCCGCTGGCTAAAATGCCCGAAGATTTCGGCAAAACAGAAATTGTGGATATGCAGCGGGTCGTGGATAATGAGCTTATCCGACATCGTGTCCTCAGTCAGGCATTTATTTACGACAACCAGCTTTATACGATTGAAATCGGAGAAGGTCTTTCTTCAGCGGATGCACTAGAAAGCACTATTCGGAATTTCACGTTGAAGCTCATGCTTGCCGTGGTTTTGTTCTCCATTTTCTTTGACTTAGGCTTCGCCCAGATCCTGCTGAGGCCCTTCAATAAAATTGTCACCGAAAAACTGAGGAACGTAAGGCACCCCAGCAGTTTCAACCTCACACCGGTCAAATCCAACACTTATGAATTCCGGCACTTGGACGAGGCCATCAATCAGATGATGGGTCAGATACAGGAGGCCTTTGAGTTGGAACGGGAGTTCATCACCAACGTGAGTCATGAGCTGCTTACCCCCATCTCGATCCTACAGAACCGCGTCGAGAACCTCATCAACGACCCTGACATGCCGGAGGAAGTGGTCAACAAACTGGCTGAGTCGCAGAAAACGTTGGTCAGGTTAGCGCGTGTAGTACGTGCGTTGCTCTATATATCTCGCATCGAGAATCTGCAATACATCAAAAACGAAACAGCGGATCTACGCGCTGTTGTCAAGGATGTGCTCGATGAAGTGGATGTTCTAATTCAGGACAAAGGATTGACGTTGGTTACCGAGCGATTGGACGAGCATAAGTTCTTCCCCTGCAACCTATCCCTTCTTCATACCTTGGTCTTCAACCTGCTATCGAACGCTGTCAAATACAACGTGCCGGGTGGAAATATCACCGTAGAAGGTCGATCTGAAAACAACGGATATACCCTGGAGATCGCTGATTCAGGAATCGGTATAGCGGCTGAACAACTTACTTCGATATTCGACCGGTTCAAACGTCTGCATCCAGAAAAAGAGACGGGTTTCGGTCTGGGGTTGCCGATCGTCCAATCCATCGCTGAATTCCATCAGATCCATATCGAGGTAAGCAGTGAGCCAGGAAGAGGGACTTCATTCGTTCTGCATTTTCCTCCCTCGGTCACTGCATAATCACAGTGGCGCCTCTCACTTCCGCTTGGAGAAATATGCGCAACAGTCTTTGAGTCCGCACGAATCGCACATTGGATTGCGCGCTTTACATACATACCGACCGTGCAAAATCAGCCAATGATGTGCTTTGGAAATCTCCTGCTCCGGTATATGTTTTACCAACTGTTTTTCAGTCTGTAGTGGATTCTTGGCTCCGCGTGTCAGTCCGAGTCGGGCAGAGACCCTGAATACATGCGTATCGACCGCCATAGCTGGAAGATCGAATACCACCGAAGCGATCACGTTAGCGGTCTTCCTTCCTACGCCGGGCAACTGCTGTAGCTCATCCACGGATGATGGCACCACACCGCCAAAATCAGACAACAGCTTCCGAGCCATGCCGGCCAGATGCTTGGCCTTGTTGTTGGGATAGCTGATGCTTTGGATGTAGGGAAAAATCTCCTCCGGTGTTGCCTGAGCCAATACATCCACCGTGGGAAACCGATCAAAAAACCGGGGGGTTGTCAGGTTTACCCGCTTATCGGTACACTGAGCAGAGAGGATAACCGCCACCATCAACTCATACGGGTTGGTGTATTCCAATTCAGTCTCCGCCACCGGTCTTTCCTGCCGGAAATAATCCAACACTTTTTCAAACCGCTCTGCCCTATTCATGGTGTAAAAATAGGAAAAGGTGGAGCGAGGTGACTAAACCGGAGATTCTATGACGTTGACCCGATTTAAAAACCCATTGACCAACTAAAGTGGCTGACGGATCTACCTGGAATTACCTTACCAGCATACAAACAAACACGCCTATGCGGTAAAACGAATCCTTAAGGTTAGAGAGTAAAGACAGCGGCTGGTTACCGCTGTTTTTTTATGCCCTGGCCAGAACACGCAACACTACATCGTCAGAAGGCTGAAGTAAGGGGACGTCCAAATGGCCTAATGCCGATTGCATCTCCAGGTATTCCGCTTCAAGAAGCGGGTCTCCATCCAGCGAACGTTGTATGCGGTCGGCATCCAGTAATCCGCATTCGTTGTAGTAGTAAAGGAGCAGGTCTTGTTGAGTAGTAGTTTTATCCATGCAATAGATGATAGTTGTTTTTCATGATGGTAAACGGAGGTCCGGATACGATATTGTACCCGGACCTCCGGAATTTCAGGCCTGAACCCTTTCCGGTTCTTGGGCCACCATGTCGCGCATTTTCAGCACAGCATAGTGCATCCTTCCCAAGGCTGTATTAAGATTGATATTCAGCATTTTTGCGATCTCCTTAAAGGAAAGTCCGGCATAATGACGGAGGATAACAATCTCCCGTTGATCGGGGGGCAGGCGATCAATCAGCTGTCTCACGTATGCCAGCTTCTCGTTTTGGATGAGTTGATCGGCTGCATTCCTGCCCTGGCTCGGCATGACATCAAATACGCTGTACTCCTCCTGGTCATACTGCATGGGCATCAACTTTTCCTTCCGGAAATGGTCGATTACCTGATTATGGGCCACTCGAAGTGCCCAAGGAAGGAATTTACCCTGCTCGTTATATTGGCTGTTGCGAAGACCGGAAATGATCTTGATAAAGGTTTCCTGAAATAGATCCTCAGCCACCTCACGCTTTCTGACCAAAAAGAAAATGGAGGAATAAATCCTGCTTTTGTAACGATGAACGAGTTGGGAGATGGCGGCTTGATCGCCTTGCTGATAAAGACGGACGAGGTCTTTATCTTCTAATACACGGTGGTTGATTGGCATAGACATAGCTTACGTTTAATGATTGTTAGTACAATGATTAACGTAATGGTCTGTCTATAGCTCTTTGGGGTTTGAAGGGCGGAAAAATCCACCGTGTTTTACCAAATATACGTCCGGATTCCCGTTTTGGCAACCCTTTTAACAATGTTTAAGGACCATTATGCAAGAATTTCCGGGTAAAATACACGGAATCACAACCCAAGACTCTGTTTCTGTTGTTGTGGAGGAGGAAGCCTGCCAATAGGTATCTTCGCATTTCAATAAAAATGGCTAAAAAACAGACCCAAGCGTCTACTGAATCCATCCTCATCAAGGGTGCCAGGGTACATAACCTGAAGAATATCGATGTAGCCATTCCCCGCAACAAACTCGTCGTGATTACGGGAGTATCAGGATCGGGTAAGTCTTCTCTCGCCTTCGATACCCTTTATGCCGAGGGTCAGCGACGGTATGTGGAGAGTCTCTCCTCCTACGCCAGGCAATTCATGGGAAGAATGGATAAACCCGAAGTGGATTTCATCCAGGGTATTTCTCCAGCCATCGCCATTGAACAGAAAGTGAATACACGTAACCCCCGTTCCACGGTGGGTACATCAACTGAGATTTACGATTACTTGAAATTACTCTTCGCCCGTTTGGGCAGGACCTACTCACCCATCTCCGGTACGGAAGTCAAACGCCATACGGTGGATGATGTGGTACAATCGGTTTTGTCCATGGCTGAAGGAACCAAAGTGATGGTATTCGCTCCGCTGTTGTTACACCCGGGCAGACGTCTTTCGGAGGAATTCAACGTGTTGTTGCAAAAAGGTTTTTCTCGAGTAAGGATACAGGATACGGTCCATTCGTTGGAAGACCTGATGGATGACAAGAATTCCAAACTCGTTCGAGATGTATCGGAATCCCTGGGAATAACGCCACCCGTCACCAAAAAAGCTACTGCCTCCAAGAAGAAAACCGTAGTCACCGAGGTGCTGGAACCGATTCGTCAATCACTCATTCATATTCTGGTGGACCGCTTTGTGGTCGACAATTCCGACGATGCCTTCCGGGCCAGGGTGGCCGACTCAGTGCAGACCGCTTTCTTCG
>CAYWDY010000181.1:3099-5261 GCA_964455985.1 uncultured Flavobacteriales bacterium | reverse complement strand
CTAAACAGTCCGGCTTTTCTTTTTTGTAAATAGTATGGACCAGTTGGACTGGGGTCAAAGCGTGGAAAGCAATCGCTGAAATAAGGCTAATGCATTTTTCTGCGCTTCACCAAATTCGTAGCGTATATCTTCGGTAAGATACCGGTGAATTTGATCCCGACTTATCAGCGAAGGGGAGAGCGTGTCTACAAGCTCATGGATGGAGGCAATGCCATTCTTCTGCGCTTCGTCGAATTGAGTGATGAAGTAAGGGCTGAGTTCCTTGGTGGTCACCCAAACGGCAAAAACAAAAGGTAATCCAGTCATCTTCTTCCATTCATCCGACAGGTCATAGACGAATGGGAAATTCCCCTTCAACTCCAGGGCTCGGTCTCCAATGATGATACCGGCCACTTCACCTTGAATATCGGATTCAAAACCTTCTCGAGCTTCAATCCATTCCGGAGTGATTTGCCAATGGTCACGAGCCAGAATGCGCACGAGTTGTACGGAAGTTCTGGATTGGTAATCCAACAACACCGAACGTATTTCGTTCAAGGGGACTTGGCTCAACAAGAGCACCGAGTTCACCGGCCCGTTGCTGCCGATACAATAGGAGCTGAATATCTTACCGGAGGGAACTCGACTAAGCATGGCAACAGGGAGAAGTCCCGCATCGGCCTGCCCGGTCATCAGCTTATCGGCACATCGCGCAGGGATATCTTCGGACAGTTCAATTTCCGAAGCAATGTTACTCTTCTGTAGGCCGTGAAGCAGCGGTTTGCTGTTCAGGTAAGAAACGATGGATATGCGTGTACGGCTCGACATGATTGGGTAAACTATTGCGAAATGACCTGGTCGTCGTGCAGGGTGATTGTGCGGTCGGTGGAGGCGGATAAGTTCATGTCATGGGTCACCATGCAGATGGTCTGCTGGAATTCCTGTTGGAGTTCCTTGAATAACCCGATGACCATTTGAGAGTTCTTGGAGTCCAGATTTCCGGTGGGTTCATCCCCGAACAGGATGGTCGGACGATTTATCAAAGCGCGGGCAATGGCTACCCGTTGCTGTTGTCCGCCCGATAATTTGTTTGCTTTCTTCAAGGCTTGGTCTTTCAGTCCCAACAGGTCGAGTTTTTGCAAGGCTTCAGCTTCTACCGCTTCGGGTGATAGTTTACCAAGCTTCAACGCAGGTAGTGAAACATTCTCCAATACGGTGAATTCCGAAAGAAGGTAGTGGAATTGAAAGACGAATCCGATTTTCTCATTCCTGATTTCGGCTTGTCGGTTTGCACTGAGTACAGACAAATCTTCGCCCTCCAGGATTATTTTACCCGAGTAGTCCGTGTCAAGCGTGCTTAGTACATACAGTAGCGTGGACTTGCCGCTGCCGGATGCTCCGACGATGGATATGAATTCGCTCTTTCGAATTTGCAGGTTGATATTCTTCAGCGCTTGGAAATCGATGGGGTCCCGGTACCATTTGTCCAGTCCGATCGTTTCAAGGATGATATCGTTTTTCTGCAGCGTCATTTGGACCGGATGATGGCGACAGGGTCGAAGCGGGCTGCTTTACCAGCCGGGAAATAGCCCGCCAACGAAGTGGCGATCAGGGCGAAAACAAAAGCGAAAATGTAGAAAGCAGGGGAGGAGTTGAAGTGCAGGTATTTCATGGAAACGAATCCCTTGATGTTAAGCGGGATGCTCCCGACAAAACGCGACAGGCCGAATCCGCAAAGCAAGCCTAACAACCCGCCGATAACACCGATTACCAGCGACTCGATCATGAATATCCGGCGAATGTCTTTGTTCTTGTAGCCGATGGCTTTTAAAATGGCGATGTCAGGAAGCTTCTCATAAATGATCATCATGAGGATATTGAATATCCCGAACCCGGAAACGATCAGGATGGATGCGATGATCAGGTAGGTGACCATATTTTGGATGCGGAAGACACCGAAAATATTGGCATTGGCTTCTTTCCAGTCGGTGGCTTTATAGCCGAAACGATTCTCGAAATCCTTGGCTAATTTCTCCGCCCGGTTGATATCCTTAAGTTTGATATTGATGTCAGTCAGGTAAGAGTTGTCCACGTTTAACAAGACGCGGGCGTTACGGATGCTGATGTAGGCACGAGAGCGGTCCACCTCCGTGAGGCCTGTACGGTTGATGCCCACGACTTTC
>CAYWDY010000181.1:0-3089 GCA_964455985.1 uncultured Flavobacteriales bacterium | reverse complement strand
TAGCAATGACCGATACATTGTCGTTCATCTTGACGCCGAGGTTTTCGGCCAAGCCTTCGCCAAGGATGATACCGTTGTTGATGGTATTCAACCGCTGTAATTCGCCTTGGATCATGTAGTCCGACACGTGGAATACCACATCTTCCTTGGCGACATCGATGCCGGCTATTCGTCCGCCGTATTGGACGATTCCGGCACGCAGAATGGCTTGCGTTCCCAAGAAGGGTGATACACCTGCTACCTCAGGATGCTTTTCAAGAAGCTCGATGATCTGGTACGCGTTGCGGATCTTGTTCGGCTCGTCTTTGGGTTTTTGGTTTCTTACCGTAATACGATAATCGGGGTATGCTCCTGATTTCTCCAGGACACTTGGCCTGTCTTTATCCGGTTCATTATAGATATGGATGTTAGCCGTGGTATTGATCGTCTGCTCGATGAAAATATCCTGGAATCCTGTGATCAGACCAGCCTGGAAAATGAAAATCATGATACCGAAGGTGACTCCCAACATGGCGATCAACGTCTGCCGGCGCTTAGCCAACAGGTGATTCATCGCAATCTTGAATATCGGATTATTCAGTTTCATTCCACGTTAAAAACTCATTCACATTCACATTCACATTCACATTCTCATTCTCATTCTCATTCTCATTCTGAATTCTGAATTCACAATTACTTCACCACCACTTCCTCCTCCTTTATCCCGGAAAGGACTTCAATGAATTGTAGGTCTTCAATGCCCTTACGGATTTTTCGAGGCGCCTTTTCACCTTTAACCATGACCTCGTTGCCATTTCGTACAAATTCCCGGGGTATCACCAAGCAGTTCTTTTTGGTTTGGATCATGACGTTGGCTTCTACGGACATGCCGCTGTAAAAAGGATATCCCTCCAGTGCTTCCAAGGTGGTTTTTACCCGTGCGGATTTAATGGATGGTCGAACGAACGGTGGCACTTCTGACAGCGTACCTGTAAAGACGGTGTCCGGGTAGGCATCAATAGAAATGAATACCGGTTGTCCGGTTTTCAGTAAGCCGATATCGGTTTCGTCGATGGATAATTCTGCTTCAAAACGATTCGCATCACCAATCTCGATCAACGGCGTCTGGTTGCCGACCAGAGAGCCGATTTTTGGAAATACATCGTAAATTCTACCACCTACGGCAGCGAGCAATCGGTAGTCATCTCGGTTTGATTCAAGCGAGGACAGTTGATGCGTTAGGTTTTGATACTCGACGGAAGTGCGTAGCTTGGCCTGATTATAATTCTCGTTGGCTTTCATCCAGGCGCTACGGGAAATCTCAGCTTGTGAAACCGCTTGATCCAGCCGCTGACGGCTAGAAGCGTTATTGTCATACAAGTTTTGAGTTCTTACCAAGGACATACTATCCAGCTTCCACCGCGATGATTGTGCGTTAACTTCTTCTGCTAAGGCAGAAAGATACGCTCCGGAGGGATCGGCGTTTTCATGCGCCAGCCTTACTTGTTCTTCCAAGCTACTGATCGACCACTCATTCTGTTCGTTACGGATTTCCAACAACAAATCTCCGGTCTTCACCGTATCGCCCGCCTTGACGTGGATGGCGGAAACGTAGCCCGGAAGACGACCAAATACCGTATAGCTATTTACCGGGACCACTTTCCCGGATGCATATACAGCCTGTATGATGTCTTGCCGTGCCGGGCTGGTTTCTTCCGGACCGGGTTTGCATCCAACCAGAACGAGTAGGAGAAACGTTGGAATGTTTAATCTCATGACCGTTTAGGCTTCAAGTGTTTGAAGTTCTTGTACCGTTTTCGGCGAAACTCCCTGGTCGATGTCTTTGCCGCGCCAGCCATTCACCTTATTCTTCAAGCGGACGCTAAGCAGATACATGACAGGGACCAGAATCAAGGTAAGGAAGGTGGCAAAGGCCAAACCGAAAATCATGGTCCAGGATAGCGGACCCCAAAAGGCTGTGCTGTCTCCTCCGAAATAGAGGTGAGGATTCATTTCGGTGAACAGCGTATTGAAATCGATATTCAGTCCGACAGCCAATGGGATTAAGCCCAGGATCGTGGCGGATGCAGTGAGAATAACCGGTGTCATTCGTGTCTTACCCGCTTCCACTAAGGCATCGAAGGTGGGTAATCCTTGTTCTTTCAATAGGTCGGTGAATTCTACAATCAAGATTCCGTTTCGGACTACGATTCCTGCCAAGGCGATAATACCTACACCGCTCATGACGATGGAGAATTCCATCTTGAAGATCGAGAAGCCGAGGAAGACACCAATGATACTGAAAAGTATCTCGGTGAGAATGATGATCGGCTTACTGATGGAGTTGAATTGTATGACAAGAATCAGTACGATAAGCAGGAGGGAGGCCAACATGGCTGTTCCCAGAAAGGCCGAGGTCTCTGCCTGCTCTTCCTGAGCGCCGGTCATTTCAATGCTCACTCCGTTTATGGCCGGGTATTCAGCCATCGCCTTTTTGACTTCTTCTACTACGGCATTTTCGTTGTAGCCTGTCAATACGTTGGAGGAAATGGTCACGACTCGCTTTTGGTTCTTCCGTTTGATGACACCGTACGTATCGGAGTATTTCACATCGGCAAAGGCGGATAACGGGACATTTCGAATCATGCCTCCCATGCTCATGTCTCGGTACAGGAGCTTCAGGTTTTTTAGTCGTCCTTGGTGTCCCGATACTTTGAAATGTCAGTGCCGAGTACGCCAAGGTAAATCTCATTCCCAATCGCATAGGTGGAAATACCTTCCCGGTTGGCTCGTTCCCGATCGATATCGAAAACGATTTGTGGTTTTCGGTCTTGCAGGTCGCTTCGTAATTCTTCCACACCTTCAATCTTGAGAGAGTCCAGAAACCGCTTCAAGCCACGGCTGGATTGTACCAAATCCTCGTAGTTGTCCCCGCTGATTTCTATGTTTACCGGTTTGCCTACAGGAGGACCACCTTGTTCTTGAGCAACGGTGATTTCTGCGCCGGGAATACCTTTTACCGCATCACGGATCTTGTCAAGATAGTCGCGCGTCGACTTGCCGTCGCGTTCGCTAAACTGAACGAAGGCTACGGAAATCTTGCTCTTGTT
>CAYWDY010000180.1:0-5276 GCA_964455985.1 uncultured Flavobacteriales bacterium | reverse complement strand
TGTCGTATCCTTCTTTGCCAAACTCATGCGTAAGCTGATGGACGTCAGTGGAGCGGAAGCCTTGTCAAATGTCGCTTCGGCCTTCGTCGGTCAAGTGGAAGCGCAGATCATGATCAAGCCCTATCTCTCCACCATGACGCGTTCCGAGCTGTTGGCCTCCATGACTGGATCCATGGCGTGCATCGCAGGCGGTGTGATGGCCGTGTACATTTCGATGGGTGTTCCTGCCAATCTGCTCTTGGCAGCCAGTATCATGGCTGCCCCGGCGGCGTTGGTGATTTCGAAAATCGTGATGCCGGAAACGGAGGAGTCGAACACCAAAGGAAATGTTACCCTTGAAGTGAAGAAGACCCACAGTGGCATCATGGATGCCATCTCGCACGGCGCCGGTGACGGACTGAAAATTTCGTTGAACGTCATCGCCATGCTGATCGGTGTGATCGCCCTGATCGCGTTGATTGACTTTCTGCTTGGGAAGATGGGTATGTTTATTGTCGATGTTACCGGCTATGGCACCTTTCTGGGTATTTCGTTGCAACAGCTTAGTTTGAAAACCATGCTGGGTTCAGTCTTCTCCCTGTTTGCCTGGGTGATGGGCGTTCCAAGTCAAGACACTCAGTTGGTGGGTCAGTTGCTCGGAACCAAATTGGCGGTCAACGAATTTGTAGCCTATAGCGACCTTTCCGGAATGATTTCCAAAGGCCTGCTGTCGCCGAAAGCCCTCACCATTGTATCCATCGCCTGCTGCGGATTCGCCAATTTCAGTTCCATCGCCATTCAAGTGGGCGGTATCGGTGAACTGGCACCCACCCGCCGTGCGGAATTGGCACGTATGGGATTCAAGGCGCTCATTTGCGGTACGCTCGCCTCGTATTTGTCTGCGACGATTGCCGGCATTTTGGTGTAATTTTGTGATACCATGAAACAGTACCACGACCTACTCCGCCATGTCATGGCGCACGGTGTCGATAAGTCAGACCGCACGGGAACGGGCACGCGCAGCGTGTTCGGGTATCAGATGCGCTTTCCGTTGTCGGAAGGCTTTCCCCTGTTGACAACCAAGAAACTCCATACGCGATCTATTTTTTACGAATTGCTTTGGTTCCTTCGCGGGGATACCAACATCCGGTTTTTGCAGGAAAACAAAGTGACCATCTGGGACGAATGGGCCGACGCCGAAGGCAATCTGGGTCCGGTGTACGGATCACAGTGGCGAAGCTGGCCTACGGCGGATGGCCGTACCATCGACCAGATTTCACAGGTGATCGACCAGATCAAAACCAATCCCGATTCGCGTCGACTGATTGTTTCAGCATGGAATGTAGGCGAGGTGGAAAAAATGAAATTGCCTCCGTGTCACCTGCTCTTCCAATTCTATGTGGCCGATGGAAAGCTGTCGTGCCAGCTCTATCAGCGTAGCGCCGATATCTTTCTGGGTGTTCCGTTCAATATCGCTTCCTACGCGGCACTGACCATGATGATCGCTCAGGTCTGCGGATTACAACCCGGCGATTTTGTGCACACACTCGGGGATGCCCACATTTACAAGAATCATTTTGAACAGGTCGAACTGCAGCTCTCGCGTGACCCGCGATCATTGCCTAAGTTGGTGCTGAATCCGGAGGTGAAGGATATTTTTTCCTTCACGTTCGAAGATCTGGTAATCACCGATTACGATCCGCATCCACATATCAAAGGGGCAGTGGCCGTCTGACACCATGTTACTCTCCATCATCGTTGCCTTGTCGGATAACCGTGTGATCGGTGCCGGTAATCAATTGCCCTGGCGGCTTTCCGCGGATCTCAAGCGTGTCAAAGCGCTCACGATGGGTCACCATTTGATTATGGGCAGGAAGACGTACGAGAGCATCGGGCGTCCCCTCCCGGGCCGTACCAATGTCATTATCACCCGTAACTCTTCATACGCTCCGGAAGGATGTGTCGTCGTGGATTCGTTGTCTGCTGCGTTGCAAACAGCGGCGTCCGACAGTGAAGTATTTGTATTCGGTGGCGGTGAGATTTTCCGCGAAGCGCTACCGCTGGTGAAACGGATTTACTTGACCCGTGTGCATTGTCAAATCGAAGGAGATACTCATTTCCCAGAATTGAATCCGACCGAATGGAGAGAGGTGGAGCGTCAGGATTTCAAGTCGGATGAAAAAAACGAATACGACTATTCGTTTGTCACGCTTGATCGGATTTGATCAACGTGCTTTCGCCACACGGAAGGTCTTGACTCGATCCGTTCCGTTGATTCTTACCATATAGTTGCCATCCGCTAAGTGCTGTGTGCGGATGAGGGTTTCTCCGTCCTGGATATCGCCGCTTTCAACCACCGTACCGCGTAGATCGATCAGTTCGTAGGAATAGGCACGAGCCGCAGGAGCCTGAATACGCAGGTAGTCGTTAAAGGGAGAAGGGGATATCCGGATGTCTGATGTGACAGGAGTGGCGGGGAGGGCCGTCGTGGAGTTGCTGATGTCCAGGTTGTCGATATCCACAAAGTAATCGGTGGGGTTGGTGCTGCGCGTTACTACGAATTTGAATTTAGCAGAATCGCAGGGGGGCATTGGAAGGTGTACATGGGTAAAAGCCGTGGTAGGAACAAAATTGTTAACCTTCCAATTTTGCATGACGACCCAGCTTTGGTTGTCCGTGGTATACCGCAGGCTGAATTGGTCACCGGTGTCCAAGGTGGCAGCGATATTCGGGTACAAGGCGGAGGCCTCCATCATACGAAAGTCGAAATCGACATAGGCGCTCTGCAAGGGTTTGATCCAATTGATCAACAAGGTGTCTTTGGAGTCAAAGCTATTCATGAATGCACGTAGACCTTGGGAGCTGTTGGTGCCATGGGTGGGATACACCTGGATGTCTGTCGAGTAATTCGGGCAAAGCTGATACGGAGGATACGATTCGAAGTCATCCACAAGGACGGGCTGACTCTGGCTCAGGCTGGCTGTCAGGAGGAACAACAGGAAAAGGGCGCTGGAACGCTGAATCAGGTACATGGTGTGGTGCGGTTTGCCCGTTAAACGGAAAAAGCCCCGGAAGGTTCCGAGGCTTTTTCAACAATAGAGTAGTCGATTACTTCTTGCAACAGTCTTTTTTAGGCTGGTCCTTTCCGCAGGACATATTGCTTTTGCAATTCATGGCAGCGCCGTGACGGATGGTGCATTTCCCGTTTTCCATCTTGATGCAATCCTCTTTGGTGATCTTGCCCTCTTTCATCCAGGCTTCGCAGGTAGAGGCGTCTACCACGCAGTTCCCGTCGGCGTCCATTTCGCATTTCATGCCTTTGCATTCCTCCATAGACATGCCTTCGCAACTTTTCATTTTGCCGTGACATTCCTCCATGGACAGGCCTTCGCAACCTTTCATCATGCCGTGGCATTCGCCCGACATTTCGCGGCAACCGGAATGGATTTTTTCCATGGCGGCTTTGGTGATCATGCAACGGCCATTACCCATGGACGTGCACATCGTAGAGTCAAGTCCATATTCGGACATCCACGAAGCACATACAGAGGAGTCTACGGTGCAATTGCCAAGACTATCCATGTCGCACATGCGGCTTTCCGGACAGGCGTCCATCATGCCGTGGCATTCCATCATCTCTTCGCTGCATTCGCCTTCCGATGCGCAGCAGTCACCACCGTTGTTCATGGCAATGAGGGGAGCGATGGTAAGACCGACCAGTGAGGTCAATTTGATGAGGATGTTCATGGACGGACCGGAGGTGTCTTTGAACGGATCGCCCACGGTGTCACCGACGACGGCAGCCTTGTGAGGCTCTGATTTTTTGTAGTAGGTCTGACCGTTGATATCAACACCTTTTTCGAATGACTTCTTGGCGTTATCCCAAGCGCCACCGGCATTATTCTGGAAGATTGCCCAGAGGACACCGCTGACGGTTACACCAGCCATGTACGCACCCAGCGCTTCAGGACCCATCACGATTCCTATGATGATCGGGGTTACGATAGTGATCACGCCCGGCAACATCATTTCACGAAGGGCGGCTTTGGTGGAGATCTGTACGCATTTGCCGTATTCGGGCTTGCCGGTACCTTCCAGGATACCCGGGATTTCGCGGAACTGGCGACGAACTTCATTCACCATGTCCATCGCGGCTTTGCCGACGGAATTCATCGCCAAGGCAGAGAATACGACCGGGATCATGCCGCCGATGAAAAGTGCAGCCAATACTTTGGCGTCGAAAATATTGATGCCGTTGATGCCCGTGAAGGTGACATAGGCGGCGAAGAGGGCCAAGGCGGTCAAGGCAGCGGATGCGATAGCGAAACCTTTGCCGATGGCAGCGGTGGTGTTTCCGACGGAGTCGAGCACGTCGGTCTTTTCACGGACTTCCGACGGAAGCTCACTCATTTCAGCGATACCACCTGCGTTGTCAGCAATAGGACCGAAGGCGTCGATGGCCAATTGCATGGCGGTAGTAGCCATCATAGCAGAGGCAGCGATGCCTACGCCATAAAAGCCTGCCAAGGCATAAGCGCCCCAAATCGCACCGGCGAAAAGAATCACCGGGGTGGCGGTGGAAAGCATGCCCATGCCAAGTCCGGCAATGATGTTGGTAGCGGCGCCCGTAGCCGATTTTTGAACGATGGACATCACTGGGCGTTTGCCCAGTCCGGTATAGAATTCAGTAATGTAGGAAATGGCACCACCTACGAACATGCCGATAACTACCGCCCAGAATACGTTCATGGAGGAGGTGGTCATGTCGTTGAATTCGCCGCTGTTGAACACCTTCATGGTGATTTCAGCAGGGAGCATGTTGATGATGAGGAAATATGAGGCTACCAACGCAATCAGAATCGAAATCCAGTTTCCGCGGTTGAGGGCACTTTGAACCGTGTTGGGATTGGCTTGTGCGTTATCGCCCACTTTCACCAGGAAAGATCCGAAGATCGAGGCGATGATGCCTACACCGGCGATGGCTAACGGCAACAGGATTGGACCGATTCCACCGAAAGCGTCCTGGATGCTTCCACCCATATCCCGGATGATGTAATTGCCCAGAACCATGGAAGCAAGAACAGTGGCTACATAAGAACCGAACAAGTCAGCGCCCATACCGGCGACGTCACCGACGTTGTCACCGACGTTGTCAGCGATAGTGGCCGGATTGCGTGGATCGTCTTCCGGAATTCCGGCTTCGACTTTCCCGACGAGGTCAGCACCCACGTCAGCAGCTTTGGTGTAGATACCACCTCCCACGCGGGCGAAAAGCGCAATGGATTCTGCTCCTACTG
>CAYWDY010000179.1:0-5292 GCA_964455985.1 uncultured Flavobacteriales bacterium | reverse complement strand
TCCAGAAGATTTGAAAATCGTAAAAATGTCTAGTGGCGAAATTAAAGAAATTCCCATAGGCCTAGTACATCAAGTTTATGCTGTCGAAGATTCAACTATAATAGAATTTTCAACACAACACTTTGATGAAGATACCTATAGATTATCCAAAACATTTTAATAAAATCGGGATTTATATGACAAAGTATTTAGAATTAGATATTGATTACTCTAGAGACTCTTTATTTGACGAGCTTGGACTAAAAAGATTAAGAGAATCCTATATGAAGGATGATGAGCAATCGCCACAAGAGAGATTTGCTTTTGTTTCTAAGTCATTTGGTTCCAATATAGAACACTCTCAAAGATTGTATGAATACTCCAGTAAGCACTGGCTTAGCTATTCTACACCAATTTTATCATTTGGTAGAACAAAATACGGATTACCAATAAGTTGTTTTTTATCATGGATACCAGATACTGCTAAAGGACTAGTTGATACTTTATCAGAAACAAACTGGCTATCTATGCTTGGCGGTGGTGTTGGCTTGGGATTTGGAATTAGATCAGCTGGCGATAAATCAACTGGTGTTATGCCACATCTAAAAACCTATGATGCCTCATCACTAGCTTACAGGCAGGGTAATACCCGTAGAGGATCTTATGCAGCATATCTTGATATATCTCATCCTGACATAACTCTCTTTTTGGAGATGAGGAAACCTACTGGCGACCAAAATATGCGCTGCCTTAATCTTCATCATGGCATAAACATTACAGATGATTTTATGAAAATCATAGAAAAATGCATGATTGATCCAACTGCAGATGATAAATGGGACCTGAAAGACCCGCATAATCAAACAGTAAAAGAAACTGTTTCTGCAAAAGAGTTGTGGCAAAAAATATTAGAGCTTAGAATTCAAACCGGTGAGCCATATCTTCATTTTATAGATACTTCAAATGCTAATTTGCCAAGTTTTTTAAAAGATAAAGGGTTAAAGATTAGACAAAGTAATCTTTGCTCTGAAATATTACTACCAACATCAGAAGAGAGAACAGCAGTATGCTGTCTGTCATCTCTAAATTTAGAAAAATTTGATGAATGGAAGGCAGACGAACTCTTTTTGAGGGACGTTGCAGAAATGCTTGATAATGTGTTAACTTACTTCATTGAAAATGCACCAAATGAGGTTTATAGGGCAAAATTTTCAGCAATGAGAGAGAGGTCTATTGGAGTTGGAGCACTAGGATTTCATGCTTATCTTCAGTCTCAAAATATACCATTTGAAAGTGCCGTTGCCAAATCTGCAAACATTAAAATGTTTAAGCATATAAAAAATGGATTAGATAAAGCCAATGTATCTTTGGGTGCAGATCGAGGAGAGGCCCCAGATGCAGAGGGAACTGGAAAAAGATTCTCTCACATTATGGCCGTTGCTCCAAACGCATCTTCATCAATACTAATGGGAAACACCTCTCCATCAATCGAGCCATTCAAAGCAAATTGCTACAGACAAGACACTCTGTCTGGAGCTTATATGAATAAAAACAAATATTTAGATGCAATAATAAAAGAAAAATGCCTAGATAATAAAAAACTCGATTATCAAGAAATTTGGTCAAGCGTTATCTCAAATAACGGATCTGTTCAGCATCTAGATATATTAGATGATTGGCAAAAATCAGTGTTTAAAACAGCAATAGAAATAGATCAAAGGTGGATTATAGAGCACGCAGCAGACAGACAGCAATTTATTGATCAGGGTCAGTCTGTAAATATCTTTTTCAAACCAGACACAGGCATAAAATACCTGCATGCCGTTCACTTCATGGCCTGGAAAAAGGGATTGAGGACACTCTATTATTGTAGATCTGAGAAGATTATAAAAGCAGATAGAGTATCTCAGAAAATAGAGAGAAATATTATAGAGGAAATAGATATCAAGCAACTTGCAGAGGGCGTAGAGTGCCTAGCTTGTGAGGGCTAATTATGAATTACGGTTTAATTGCAGCAATAGTATCTTCTATTGCCTGGGGTTATGTTTACTCTAGAACCGAGAATATATTAGATAAGATGTCACCTCTAGCCGCTATGGCATCATTCTATATTTTTGGTGGATTGTTCTTTATTCCAGTTTTTATTGAAAATAAAAAAGAAATTTTAGATGTAGTTACAACAAACACCTTTAATTATTTTTTTATTATGTTATTTGTACTAATTGCAGAGACTGCAATAATATATTCCATTAAGTATTTGGGAGGTACAGAGGCATCTTTTATGGAAATATCATATCCACTATGGACTATTATGTTTACATATTTTGCCACAAAATCTTTTCCAAATTATAAGACATTATTTGGAGGTCTCTTAATTTTATTTGGATCATTTATAATATCAAAATACTCGGAAATAAAATGATAGTTAGGATAGCAAAGGTGAGCGAATATCCTATTTTGGCAAAACTATTTGAACAGAATGTTGATGACTCCTATCTAACAAAAACAGAGGAAGATTATGGTAGAGCTGAAAATGGAAAGTGGAAAGATAATTTATATGAAGTTGTCTTAGAGGAGATAGAAAGAAGATCAGGCGAAATATTGCTACTATCATTGGTTCATAATGATAATATAATTGGATACTCATTCTCATCTCTTAGCAATCCATGTCACCTAGAAGATCTGGTAATCGAAAGGTCATATCGTAGTAAGGGTCTTGGAAAATTTTTAATTTCTGAAACAATTAGAATTTTAAATGAAATGGGATATCATGATTTTAGAGGAGATATTGGTCCTAAAAATTTAATTTCTCAAAATCTTATGAAAAAGTTTAATAACGTCAAAATAACAATATGCTAGGTGTAAAATGTTAGATACAGTATGTGATATTTTAAAAGAATCTTATAGAAGAGAGTGGATTACAACAAGAGATGGCAATGTTTCTATAAGAATGCATGGTCAACCATGGTTTCATGTCACTCCATCTGGAACCAGAAAAAATCTTCTTAGTTCTGATCTTTTGATAAAATTATCCCTACCATCGCTATCTAGAGATTGGGATGGTTGTGAAGAGCAAAAATTTGCAAGGGGATTGCTTCCAACTGGCGAACTTCCAATGCACCATCTTCTACAGAAAGATCACTCTGGTACTAGAGTTGTTTTACACCTTCATCCAACATACACAATAGCTGCAATGCATAAGGGTGTAGACCTGATTCATTTAGCAACTGAATTCCCAGAGCTCAGGAGATATACTCGTGTTGGTCCCTCCACACCAATAATAGAGCCAATATCTATAGATCTTGCAAATGCAGTTGTAAAACATATTGGACTTCACGACGATGGATCGGTACAATATGATATAATTGGATTGGATCGACATGGGGTAGTTTCTATAGCAGAAGATCCATGGTCTGCGTTTGAACATGTTGAACGATTAGAACATATTTGTAAAATTTATCTTAGTTAGGAGTTAAAATGTTAGAGGTAGTAGTCGGTTGTATGTTTTCTGGAAAATCAGAAGAACTTACCAGAAGGTTGCGTAGGGCCAAAATTGCAGGTCAAGAGGTTGTTGCCTTTAAGCCATCTATTGATAATAGATATGATTCTGAAAAAATTGCGTCACACTCATCTGTAACATTTGAGGCGAAAACCTTTAAAAACTTTGAAGATCTAATATCTAAAATAATGACCATGAGATCTAATAATGGAGATAAATTTCCAGATGTCATAGGTATAGACGAGGTACAATTTCTTCCAAAGGATTTTGTTCCTTTCGTAGAAATGATTGTTAATTCTGGATCCAAGGTAATTGTTGCTGGATTAGATATGGATTATCTCGGTAAGCCATTTGGTCCAATACCAGATCTTATGGCAATTGGAGATAAGGTAATAAAATTAAGCGCAATATGCGTAGCTGAAGATGATCTTGGAAGGATTTGTGGCGCAGCAGCCACGCGCTCTTATCGATTGAGTTCAAAAAATAGCGGTAATTTAGTTCAAGTTGGGGCTTCTGATTCTTATCAAGCAAGATGTAGAAAATGTTGGAATAAATAAGGCAAATAAAATGAAAGCAAAAAAATTAAAACTTACTGATGAACGTCACGAATTTCGACCATTCCAATATCCATGGGCTTATGAAGCCTGGCTACAGCATGAGCAAGCGCACTGGCTTCACACGGAAGTTCCTATGTTAGAGGATGTAAAAGACTGGAGGAATAACCTATCTGACAAAGAAAAGCATTTTCTAACTCAAATATTTCGCTTTTTCACACAAGGAGATATCTCTGTTGCCGGTGGATATGTAAAAAATTACTTACCAGTTTTTCCACAGCCAGAAGTAAGAATGATGTTGCTTGGATTTGCCGCAAGAGAGGCGCTGCATATAGCGGCATATTCACATTTAATTGAAACATTAGGAATGCCAGAATCAACTTATAATGAGTTTTTAGAATATTCTGCAATGAAAGAGAAGCACGATTATGTCGAAAGTTTTATTGCACAAGATGAAAACACTGTTGCCCAACAAATTGCAGTATTTTCTGCCTTTACCGAGGGAATGCAGCTATTTTCTTCATTTATAATGCTTCTTAATTTTCCAAGACATGGAAAAATGAAGGGTATGGGACAGATAATTTCTTGGAGCATTACAGACGAAACATTGCATGCGGAATCAATGATTAAGCTATTTAGAACTTTCGTAGAGGAAAACCGTCATATTTGGAAAGATGAGCTTAAATCTCAAATTTATATAATTGCAACAAAAATGGTAGAGCTAGAAGATAAGTTTATAGATCTGGCATTTTCCATGGGAGAAATGGAAGATTTAACGGCTGATGATGTAAAAAAATATATTAGATATATAGCCGATAGAAGACTAATCTCTCTTGGGCTCAAAGGAATATTTAAGGTAAAAAAGAATCCATTACCATGGGTTGAAGAAATGATAAATGCACCAATTCATGGCAATTTCTTTGAAAATAGAGTTACTGATTATGCAAAGGGAGCGCTAACTGGAAGCTGGGGAGATGTTTGGGCAAATTAATCTTCTAATATCTAATTTAATATTATGAAGATAGACTTGTTAAGAAAATTAGCCAGCAAGTTAAAGTATATGTCTTTAGATCAAGAATCAAAAAAGACTAATAATCTTGCCGATATTATGGCTGGTAAGAAAAAAGAAATAAAAAATCCAAAATCTCTTTTTAAATTCTTAGAAGATAATAAAAATCTTGAAGTTAATATTGATTCTCCAAAAGTATCCAAAAAGGGTTTTGGGCATAAAAAAAGAACTCTTCCTTTTGATTATGGAGA
>CAYWDY010000178.1:0-5338 GCA_964455985.1 uncultured Flavobacteriales bacterium | reverse complement strand
GAAGCGATGATCAGCATACCGATGCGGGTGCGGTAAATGCCAAGGTCAAGTAAGATCCGGGCGATGACCGGCAGAGCCGAAATAGACATGGCCGTTCCAAAGAATAGGGCAAAGACCAAGGGGGATGCGACTTGGGCCTGGAACCATTCGGGGAAATGCCACCCTGTCCAAAAGCCGAGCGTGAACGGAACGATCATGCTGGTCAGACTGGTGAACAAGGCCAGTCTTCCCTGCCTTAGGGCCACGGGCAGCTGCACTTCCATCCCGGCTACAAATAGCAATAAGACGATGGACAATTTGAAAATGCCTTCCAGAGCGATGGCTACCGGACGGTAGGCCCCATGAATATTCCCACCAGAATCTCACCGATCAAAATCGGCAATCCGAATCGTTTCAAAAACTCAGAAAGCACTCTCGAGGAAAGAAGCAATATACCTATGGCTAACAACAAGTTAGCCATGCTCAGCTCAACTGTCTGATCCATCGTCAAACGTCGGTTCTTGGAGTCGAGAATGGACAATCAGCAAGTTGCAGGGTAAGTCCGAAAGAAGGTATTCGATGTCGTGGGTGAAAATGCGGTCGAAAATACTGAGGGAGTGATCCGGGGAATTGACAACCAAAAGGTCGGCCTGTTGGGTGCGGGCAAACTGAGCCAGAGAATGACCGCTCCGGCCCGAAACCGAAACAAAGCTGAAGCGGTTTTTATCCAAGGAATGTTGCCTATTCAACCGTTCAAACCGATCCTGCTCTTCCTGCACCAACTGGTCTTGAAGGGTTTTGACTTCGGCAGAAGAGGCATCCTCAGCCATTCCCATAGTCAATACGGGTATATCGACTTCGGATATGACCCAGACCTTTTCGACTTTTTCGTTATCAGCCACATATAAGGCTGTTTTTAGGGTGAATGGAGTTTTAGGGTGATCGTGACCATTGACCATTATTCGCTGAATTCGGCGGTTGGCGGCGGGGTCAGTAAGCAAGAGCACAGAACATTTGGCTCGTCGGGAAATATCCCGGGATACCGTACCCATATAATAGGCGAGTATATTCTCTTTTTGAAGTGCTCCCATTATCAGTAAATCCACCACTTCTTGCTTGCATACCGCCGTGATGGAATCGACGAGGTTACCCTGCTCCCAATGAATCCGGGTATCTGCATCGCTGAAGCCGAGACGGTTGAGGATTTCGGCAAGGTTTCGTTGCTTTTCCGATGTCTTCTTGCCGACATGGATAAGTACAACCCGGCACTTATATAGGAGTTGGAAGCGTCTTGTTTCCGTGAGGAGCGCTTCAAGCCGGGGAGAAAATGCCAAGGCCAAGGCGATGGTATCGAACGGAAAGGGGGATTTTCCTTTGATCATGACTGGGCTGGGATTTCGTGTTCAACCCCAATGTAATCATTATTACAGGAAAACGGATGAAAAAAGGTCAGGCCGAAAAATGACCTGAAATAACCATCAATTGGACTGGTGACGGATTCTTCTCAAGCGGATATTCAACATTTCCACGATCAACGAGAATCCCATGGCGACATAGGCATACCCCTTATCTACGTGGAAGTGGAAACTTTCCACGATGAGCAACACGCCGATGACGACCAGGAAAGTAAGCGCAAGCATCTTGATGGTGGGGAAACGGTTGATGAAATCGCTGACGAAGGGCGCAAAAAGAATCATGACGATCATGGATACCACGACGGCGGCAGTCATCACGTTGACATCATTGCTTAACCCTACGGCTGTCAGGATGGAATCAAAGGAGAATACGATATCAATAAGGGTGATCTGTAGGATCGCTTGCGTAACGGAAAGGTGTGATTTACGCTCTTTGATTTTTCCGTCTTCCGTTCGCTCTGGACCGCGCAGCTTCTCATAGATTTCCTTGACAGTTTTGATGACCAGGAAAACACCGCCTGCGAACAGGATAAGGTCCCTTCCACTCGGCTGAAGTGGTCCGATATGAAACAACGGTTCCGTCAAGTGGGTCAACCAGGAGATACTGAGCAATAGCAGGATCCGAAAAAACATCGCCAACACCAACCCGATGATCCGGGCCTTCTGTTGATCACGAGCTGGCAGGTACCCGCAAATGATGGCTATGAAAATGATGTTGTCGATTCCCAATACAATCTCCAGACCGACCAGTGTGATCAGCCCGATGATGGCGTCAGAGGTGAAAAGAAACAGGGAATCCAAAGGAATCAGACCGGAAGGGAATCGGTCGGGGTGGCGGGATTCGAACCCACGACCTCCAGCACCCCATGCTGGCGCGCTACCAGGCTACGCTACACCCCGATACCTTGAATACAAGGTAAAATCGCGAAAATAAACTCCGCGATTCGGAGCCAAAGGTATCAAAAAATTGAAGTCTGACGCTTAAAAAAAGAGGGAAATTCCGGTTTTTATCGGTTTTGGAAATCAAAATCGCCTTAAAAAGGACATCCCGAGGATTTCTTACCGCTGCGCAGCACCTACCAAATTTTCTTTTTCAAGTCTTATAGACTGATATCCAAATTTTTACCGCTAAGTGGGCGCTTCATCCACAAGGGATTGCAGCTCTTTCTTACAAGTGAACAGAAGGCCCTAGAACTGAAAAATACAGGCCTTCAACCGGAGGTAGTTTTATCTGCGAAAACTATTGTGGGTACTCCACTATCCCGCCCACAAAAGAATAGAGACGCATGAAAAAGCATCTACTCACTTTGATCACAACCCTGACGATACTGTCCTCATGGTGTTATGGTCCTGAAGCAAAAGCCAGTCATACCATGGGCGCTGACCTCACCTATGAATGTCTGGGCGGAAACACCTACCGAGTGACTTTCTCCTTTTACAGGGACTGCATCGGTATCGCGGCTCCGAATTCACCTTTTATCAATATCAGTTCAGCCAGCTGTGGTCAGACCCTGGGCCTGAACCTTTACCCTCGCCCCGGCACCGGTCAGGAAATCACCCCGGCCTGTTCGTCCTCCGTGACGACGTGTCAAGGCGGCTCCTTTACCGGTATCCAGGAATGGGTGTACGATGGTGTGGTAACACTGCCCGCCCAGTGTGCCGACTGGACATTCAGTTATACCCTTTGCTGCCGTAACGCAGCCATCACCAACATCAACACCCCAAGCACATCGACATTCTACATTTACGCCACCCTTAACAATACCGTAGTCCAGTGTAACAACTCCCCGGTATTCTCCAACAAACCGGTTCCTTTCCTCTGCCGCGGGCAGAATTTTTCGTTTAACCACGGTGCGTACGATTCGGACGGAGACAGTCTCACCTTCCAACTGATCACGCCCAAGCAAACCGCTTCGACCAGCATCAGTTACACGGCTCCCTTCACAGCAGCCAATCCGCTGACTTCCATCCCGGCCACAACGTTTAATACGACCACGGGCGATATCAGCATGACACCTCAGAACCTGGAAGTAACGGTTATGGCGGTGTTGGTCAACGAATACCGCAATGGCGTTCTGATCGGTAGTGTGGAACGCGACCTTCAGTTGACCGTGATGAATTGCGCCAACAACCTGCCATCCCTAACTGGCATCAACGGCACCAACAATTTCAGCATGACCGTGTGTGCCAACCAGCCTGCCTGCTTCGACATCTTCTCGAATGATCCTGATGCCGGGCAGCAATTGACCGTAACGTGGGACCAAGGCATCGGCGGTGCATCCTTTACCTCCACTTCTGCGCTCCACCCCACGTCCACCTTCTGCTGGACACCTACCACCGCGGATATCGGCAACTCTTATATTTTCACGGCTACGGTAACGGACGACGCATGCCCATACATCGGAATGCAGATCTACTCCTACACCATCAATGTCGTAGGTATTCAAGTAAACGCAGGTCCCGACCAATCGATAGGCTGTTCTGATTTGGCCACCTTGAATGCGATAGCTTCGGGTGGAACACCTCCTTACCGTTATTTATGGAATAACGGATCCACCATGCAAGCCATCACGGTCGGTGCCGGAACCTGGAACGTAACGGCCACCGACGGTATGTGTACCGGTTACGACACGGTAGTCGTTGACATGCCTTTCATTCCTACGGCTGCCTTCAGCAATTCAACCCCATCTTGCCTGAACGCTCCGATTCAATTTACTGACCAATCCACCACACCGGGAGGTAGTATCTACTCTTGGTTGTGGATGTTCGGCGATGGCACCATGGCATTCACGCAGAATCCAAGCCACCAGTTCCCCGGAGCCGGAACGTACACCGTTTCCCTTGTTGTAGAAAATACACTGGGATGTACGGACACCGTGACCCAGACGGTTGTCATTCCTCCTCCTCCCACGGTATCTTTCAATGCCAGCAACGGTTGCGCCCAATCGCCCATCACGTTCAATAACACCAGCACGGGAACCGGTATCACGTGGACCTGGAATTTCGGTGACGGAAGCACCTCGACATCCTCCTCACCGACACACAGCTTCAGCAATTCCGGAACCTACACGGTTACCTTGACAGGAAATGCAGGGGGTTGCACGAGCTCTGCTACACAGACCATCACCATCTACCCTAGTCCTTCAATCAGTGCCGGTGCGAATCGCACCATATGTCGTGGCGCTTCGGTTACTCTCACCGCCTCCGGTGGACAATCGTATACATGGTCTAATGGCAGCACCAACTCCAGTATCACGGTTAATCCGACGTCCACGACAAACTATATCGTACAAGGCACCAGCGCCAACGGTTGTACCAACAGCGACACGGTAACTGTCGTCGTCAATAACGTACCGAACATCAACGCCGGCTCCGACCGTAGTGTATGCGCAGGCGGAAGCGTAACCTTGACCGCAACCGGTGGCAACAGCTACACCTGGAATCCAGGCGGCATGACCGGCTCAAGCATCACGGTTACGCCAGTGAGTGGAATGGCCTACACCGTTACAGGCTCCAGCAACAACGGTTGTACCGCTACCGACGTGGTCATGGTCACCGTCAATCAGAATCCAGTAGCCAATGCAGGCCCTGATCAAAATATCTGCGAAGGTTCTTCGACTACGCTTACTGCCAGCGGTGGATCGACATACAACTGGTCGGTAAGCGGCGGGACAGGTTCTACTGTAACCGTTACACCGACGAGTTCGACCAACTATTCTGTCGTAGTTACAAGCGCCAACGGTTGCACTTCCACCGATGTGATATCGGTCAATGTGCACCAAGCTCCGGACGTTACCCTACAATCCTTCTTCCTGTGCAGTGGCAATCTGGCAACGCTGGATGCCGGCGTAGCCGGAATGAATTACAGCTGGTCTCCGACCGGCGAAACCACACAAACCATCACCATCAACTCCGGAGGCAATTACTCTGTCACGGTCAGTGAT
>CAYWDY010000177.1:0-5360 GCA_964455985.1 uncultured Flavobacteriales bacterium | reverse complement strand
GCGGACGTAGGTTTCGTCTTTGTCCGTTGAATATTGACGCAACCAATCAATCAGGTTATAATCATCCGTGAAATAGGTCGTGTTATCATTCGGAAGGTAAGAGCGGGTTATAGTCGTTCCCCAGCGGAACTCTCCTCCGTCGGCGGTTTCCAGTTCGTTCAGGATTTGAAAGAACGAGGTGATGGCCAGGTGGTCTTGCCCTAGGACAAGCACCTTGTCGCCTTTCTGAAGAGTAAATGAGACATCTTTGAAAAGATACTGTCCTTCCATGCCTACCTTAGAAAGATTCTCCACGGTCAGGATCTGATCGCCGCAATCACGGTCTGCACGGAAAATGATTCCAGGATATTTACGGTTGGAAGGCTGAATGTCATCGATGACCAGCTTCTCCAATAATTTCTTCCGGCTTGTGGCCTGACGCGACTTGGAGGCATTGGCGCTAAATCGCTCGATGAACTCTTGCAACTCCTTGCGCTTGTCTTCAACTTTCTTGTTCTGGTCAGAACGCTGACGCAGTGCCAGCTGACTGGATTCATACCAGAACGAGTAGTTGCCGGTGAACAGTTTGATTTTACCGAAATCGATGTCGGCGACATGAGTGCAGACGGCATCCAGGAAGTGTCGGTCGTGGGATACCACAATGACGGTATTTCTAAAATCAGCGAGGAAGTTTTCCAGCCACGTAATGGTATCAACGTCCAGGTCGTTGGTAGGCTCGTCCAGCAGCAGGATATCCGGGTTTCCGAAAAGCGCTTGGGCAAGCAACACCCGGACTTTTTCTTTACCGCTCAGGTCCCGCATGAGCTGATGATGGATTTCTTCTTTGACGCCAAGACCGCTCAGCATGGTCGCCGCATCGCTCTCGGCATCCCAACCGTTCATTTCTGCAAACTGGTTTTCCAACTCAGCGGCCCGAATTCCGTCGGCTTCGGTGAAATCTTCTTTGCCGTAGATGGCGTCTTTTTCTTGGATGACCTGCCACAACTTTTTGTTGCCCTGCATGACGGTGGCCAGCACCGTTTGATCATCGAACTCGAAGTGATTCTGTTTAAGAACCGACATACGCTCTCCAGGTGTGATGGAGACCTGTCCGGTCGTCGGATCGATTTCCCCCGCTAGAATCTTCAAAAAAGTCGATTTGCCGGCGCCGTTGGCGCCGATGACGCCATAACAGTTACCGGGTGTGAACTTCAGATCGACCTCTTCGAAAAGCACACGCTTTCCGTAGCGGAGGGATAAATTGGATACAGCTATCATGACAGGGGGAATCGGGCCGCAAAGGTACGAATAAAGGGCGGTTCAGCCATCATGGAGTAGTGGTGTAAGAGCCAGCCTGTTTTTTTAACATTTTAGGGTGAAAACAAGGGAAATGTGCTCTATCAGCGGGTATGAATTGAAGTACATTTGTAGGAGTCACCAAGAATCATTCGAAATCACTGCATGAAGCTCCGAATCGGTATCCTGTTTGGCGGTCGTTCCCGCGAACGTGAAGTGTCATTTGCCGGCGGCCGTACCGTTTACGACAACCTCAACAAATCCCTGTTCGAGCCCGTCCCTTTGTTTGTCGACAGCTTTGGGCACTTTGTGGTGTTGGATTGGAAGTATATCTACAAGGGCAGCATTCGTGATTTCTATCCTCCGGTGGACCATCTTCCTCCCAGTGAGCATGGATTTCAAGTTTACGCAGAAAGCCTCGGTCCACTGTCGTGGGAAGCTCAAACCTCCCTGTTGGAATCCATCGGCAAACCGATCCGGGCGGATGAGCTTCATCAGCTGGTGGATTTCATGTTTTTGTGTCTGCATGGCGCCTATGGGGAGGACGGACGTATACAGGGATTGCTTGAATACTACGGCATCCCCTACTCCGGATCCGGCATTTTACCATCCGCCATCGGTATCAACAAAGCGATACAAAAACCACTCATGCGGCACATGGGATTCAACAGTCCCGAAAGCCTGGTGCTTCGTCGCGCCGACTGGGAATCATCCGCTACCCAACCGCTGCTCGATAGGATTCAAAAGGAAGTTGGATTCCCTTGCGTTGTCAAAGCTGCCAATCAAGGCTCCTCCATCGGCGTTACCGTGTTGCATGAGGCGGATATAAAACTTCTGACGCGTGCTTTGGAGCGTGCTTTTTTTGTAGAAACACTACAGGCTTCCAGCTGGAACAGCTGGGATAAAACGCAACGAGTGCGTTTCATTCGCACCTTATGCGATATCCGAGAAGGCACCGGACTTCCACTCCGCATGACCAGTTCAACCTATTCCGGATTGGTCCATCATCCGGAAGACTTGTTGAGTAAACTGGATCAGGCCTTTTCGAAAGGAGACAATGAGGTGAGATTGGAGAGTCTGGATGGCGACAGCGAAGCAGTAATCGAAGGCTTCATCCGCGGCAAGGAGTTTTCGTGTATCGTAATCCGCAACGAAGACGGTTCTGCTTGTGCTCTTCCACCTACCGAGATTCGAAAGGGGCAAGAATTGTTCGACTATCGCTCCAAGTACTTACCGGGTCTTTCGCGAAAGATCACACCCATTCAATTACCCGACGAAGAAATCCGAAACATTCGGAAGGAATGCGAGCGGTTGTTCGATGCGTTTCACTTTCACGTGTATGCCCGTATCGACGGCTTCATCACAGACGAGGGAAAGATTTTCCTGAACGACCCGAACACCACTTCGGGCATGATGCCCTCTTCGTTCTTTTTCCACCAAGCTGCTGAAATCGGCCTCAACCCTTCTCAATTCCTCACCTACATCATCCGAACTTCCCTGCTGGAGCGGATCACGGACCAGAAGGACTTCCTGACACTGCCAGTATTATTGGCCGGACTTGATGAATCCATTGCCGGATTACAAACAGCTTCATCCACGAAGATGAAAGTAGCCGTGATCATGGGCGGATATTCTTCCGAGCGTCATATATCGGTGGAAAGCGGCAGGAACATCTACGAAAAACTCTCTTCGTCCGACAAATACGAACCCATTCCTGTTTTTCTGACGGGTAGTCCGGACCATCACCTCCTCTACCAACTTCCGGTCAACCTGATGTTGAAAGACAACGCAGACGATATCCGGGAAAAAGCGGAGCACTACGTGGTACATCCCGTGGTAAAAGAGATCATGCAATCGTGCGGAGCCATTACCGCTCGGTATACGTCCAGCGGCAATGTACTCGCACCGAAAAAACTGGACTATCCGACGTTGGCCGGAATGGTCGATGCGGTTTTTATCGGATTGCACGGTCGACCGGGCGAAGATGGCGAAGTGCAGAGGCAATTGGAAAAACTGGGAGTACCGTACAACGGTTCCGGAGTCGATTCCAGCCGGACGACCATCAACAAATACGACACAAACGAAATCCTCCTGCGCCAAATGGCTTACAAAGCTGATTGGCAAAAAGACAAAAGAAGTTTTTGTGATACGATCGAACAGGAGTTTCCTTTTCCCCTAATCGCCAAACCTGTTGACGATGGCTGTTCCAGCGCCGTCAAAAAAGTCCGTAACCGCCAAGAATTGGATGCCTTTTGCGAAATGATTTTCCGGGACCAGGACGAATTGTTAGCCGGTCCAGCCGCTGTGCTTAACCTCAAAGCCAAAGAGGAATTCCCCCGTAAATCCGAATTCCTGCTGGAGGTGCTCGTCGAGCGAGGAACTGCCGCTCACTTCCTGGAGATCACCGGGGGTATGCTGACTCATTTCATGCCTGATGGTCAACGCCGCTACGAGGTCTTTGAAGCTTCCGAGGCACTTTCAGAAGGCGATGTGCTTTCGTTGGAAGAGAAATTCCTGGCCGGTGAAGGACAAAACATTACGCCCGCCCGTTACGCACGGGAACCAAAAGAACGTCAGCGTATCTCTGAAATCGTCAAGCAGGAATTACAGAAAGCGGCGGAGTATCTGAATGTGGAAGGCTATTGCCGTATCGATGCGTTTGTCCGAGTCTATGCCGACGGAAAGGTGGAAGTCATTTTCATCGAAGTCAATTCGCTGCCAGGCATGACTCCCGCCACGTGCATCTTCCACCAGACCGCCTTAGCCGGTTACAAACCGTATGATTTCATCGACCGTATTCTGATGTACGGTATCCAGAAACGCAACGCATCCGTTACAGCTTAATTACCCTTCCGTATGGCCAACTCCCTCGGCTCCTTTCTGCGCAGCAGAACTTTCCGAATCAACGTAGCTGTTGCGTTGGGATTGTTGATCGCACTTTTCTTTTTTCTGCAGAATTGGCTGGGAGGCTTCACCCACCACGGCGAGAGCATCACGGTACCGGATATCCGCGGCATGAAACTCGAACGGATGGCCGATTACCTTGAAGAGAACGGACTCACCTATGAAGTCGTCGACTCATTATACGAACTGGGCAAACAGCCGGGCACCATTCTCGAGCAGGACCCGGCTCCGAAATCAAAAGTGAAAGAAGGCCGAACCCTTTACTTGACGATCGTTTCCAGCAAACCTCCTAAAGTAAAGATGCCTGAACTGCGTGATGTATCCCTGCGTCAGGCTCAGGCGATGCTCGAATCATTTGGCTTGAAAGTCGGACAGCTCATTTACAAACCCGACCTGGCCAAGAATGCCGTGTTAGACCAATTATACCGCGGCAATTCCATCCACGCGGGCAAGGAAATCAACAAGGGTTCTGTTATCGATCTCGTGTTGGGCGACGGCATGGGTAACGCCGAAGTAACCGTACCAGATGTCTCGGGATTGACTCAGGCTGAAGCACGTTTTGCACTGAAGGGATCCGGATTAAATGTGGGATCGGTGCAATTCGACAGCGGTGTCAAGGATACGATGCACGCAACCGTTTACCGCCAGGTTCCTGAGGCCGACGGCAAAACCACCTTGACCCAAGGGGAAGCCGTGAATCTCTACCTGCGCTAACCTGCCATCTTCGTCGTTTTTTCGTACCTTGTCAGTACCATTTATCATGCTCAGGTCTGTTCGCTTTATCCCGCCTTTTACGCTTCCCGCCCGGATCCTCTTTCTGGCCTTGTGCTTCGGCTGCGTGCTGAAGTCGGTTGCTCAAGAGCAATTGATTCCGTTGCGATCCAATCCGGCCCTGCATGCTACGGCTCCTGCCGTGCGGATGCGGACCATGGTTGACACGTTGCTGCTTCCGTTCATCGATGATTTCTCCCGCGAGGGTTGCTACCCACAGCCGGACCGTTGGGTGGACAGTTTCGCCTTTGTAAACACCAATTATCCCGACGATCCCGTCACCATCGGTGTCGCCACACTCGACGGCTTGGACGCGGAAGGAAATCCGTACAACATCAACGCCGGCCAAAGCGATGTCGCCGATTACCTCACCTCCCTCCCCATCGATCTTTCGGCCAACCCGAATGATA
>CAYWDY010000176.1:3709-5363 GCA_964455985.1 uncultured Flavobacteriales bacterium | reverse complement strand
CACGCTAGTAGGAGGCTGGAACGGATTAGGCCGCCACACCTTACGGACTGGTGTAATGGCCGGAGCTTGGTACATGGCTTTCGATGGCAACAACGAGAAGCAGAAAATCGGAAAGACGTAATTGATGAATGGCAGGTAGATCATCGGCAGTGTACTGACCGAGTAAAGTACCAGCGCCGCATACGTCGTAAAGAACAGGAAACGTTCCGGCGGTCGCATCTTTCGCCAGTTGAACATCAAGGCGATCAGAAACATGAGGTAAACGGCCAATCCTATAATTCCGGACAGGAAAAGCAGCCGAACGTAATCGGAGTGCATACCCCCTCCCACCATAATGGGCGCTTCTTTGAAATCGGAAAGAGATACACCCAGAAACTGAGCGATGGGAGACATTTCAGTCCACACTTCGAAATAACGTTGCCAGCGGGATACGCGGCCATTCAATCCGTATTGGATATCGGAATTACCTTCGATGACGTTCATCTCCTTTTGAAGCAAAGGAGAGATGAATTCGTTGTAGATAGGCTCGGCGAAGAAAGGAAGCACAATAAATCCGATCACCAAGACAACCATGACACCTTTGATGTTCTTTGAATTGTAATAAAGCAGAAATCCGATGCACACCAGAAACACCGCCCACGAAGAGACGTGACGCAGGGAGGCGATACCTGCCAACACCAATACGAAGACAACCAGCATGCGGGTTGTGGGCACCTTGGTCTTGATCTTGGCATACACCTTATCCAGAAAAAAGTAACTCATGGTGACGAACGCCCCGATGAAATAGATGCCGTAGCTGACGGAGTCGGCGAAGTTTCCGCGCAAACGGGATCCACCTCCACGTCCTTCCGAGACGTACTCCGGAGTAAGCGGATGCACGAACAACTCGAACATCAAGGTTCCAAACGGCACGATACAGGAAACGAGGAAGGTGGTCATCAGAAAACGCAAGTCCCCTTGATGCCTAACGAAACGTCGCAGGTACAGGAAAAGAACCGGCGGTGTGAGGTATTTGATCTCGTTACCGAAATTATCGAGTGAATAGGCCCACGACAAAAGGTAGAGACCGTTGATGAGCAGGATGAATCCCCAGATCGACATCAGGTTATCGATACCGTTATGCGGGGCACGCTTGAACTTGACGGATTGGAAACTGGCCAACGCCAACAACGGAGTCATCACCCCGAACAGGTACACGGGTGACAGGAAACTCGAATACTGCTTCAAGAAGTACAGCGTATCCACCAACGGACGCAGCAACAGGAACATGGCAAACCATTTCCGGCTCCAATCCAAGGATTTCCAATACGCTCTCCACTCGCGGTAATTCATGCTGGTATTCGCTGCTAGCAGCTATCGGATACGGAAGCAGACGCTCAGGGTTGCGAATTACCGCCGGGGAACCGGATAAAATCTTACCGAAAACCCAACGCTTTCAAAAAGCCGGTGGCGCTCTGTTCGAGTGTAGCAAAACGGGAAATATAACCGGCTGCGGAAGCCCCGATACGCTCCAAGCGCTCCGGATCATCCAATAATTCATGAATCAGCCGCGCCATGGCATCAGGGACAGAAAAATCGCGGATGAATCCCGTTTCTCCTTCCCGGATCAGGTCATAGGCGGTAACGATCCGGCTGCCCCAGTTCCGCGCATCGT
>CAYWDY010000176.1:0-3699 GCA_964455985.1 uncultured Flavobacteriales bacterium | reverse complement strand
TAGGCGGCACCGGCATGGGGAGAGCAGATCACAGGCAGCCCGGCGGCCATGGCTTCGTTCAAAACCAGTCCCCAGATGTCGAAATCCGTCTGAAAGAGGAATATCGATGAAGCGGCCATCAGCGGCGGAAGCTGCTCCCGCTGCTGATACCCGTGAAAAACCACTGAATCGGTGAGCGCGTTTTCTGATACGAATCGCTCCAATTCCTTACGCTGGTCTCCGTCCCCCACGATATCCAAGACGACATCCTGACGAAGAGCCGTCAACGACTTCATGATGCGAAGCAGCTGCATCATGTTTTTCCGCGCCGACAGGTAACCGATGGTCAGCAGGTGTTTCTTTTCCGAATGTACAACCAGCGAACGACGGACCTTTTCGGTTTCCCGACTGAAGAATCCCGTGTCCACGGTATTCAATCCGATCTGTACGGTTTCCGGTTTTGCACCCAGCCGGATCAGGTATTCACGCGCCTTGGATCCATAAGCGATACAACCGGCAGCACGAGCCACAAGCCAGCGCCTGACGGTTCGCTTAAGACCGGACTCCGGTCTGAACGGATGCTCGATACCTCCATTCCAGATGTAGAATGGAACGCGACGGAACAAGGACCACGTGTAAACTTTAAACGTCGCAAAGGAAAATCCAGCGACGATGACGGCATCCGGTTTCAGACGCGACAACTCCCGCTGAAGCCCGTTGAAGAGGAAGCTGGTCTTTTCCACATCGCCCCGCTGAACCGTCTTGGATTTCAGGAAGGAGTGAGAAAAACGATAGCTGTCGCGATCGACTTTGAACTGACGACGAGCATACGATTCTCCTCCGAACACGACATGAAGCTCGGCTCCGCGCACGTGCAACGCCGCATGAAGCTCGTTGAAGAGCGGCACGCGATACGGCGTCGGTATGTTGGTGATGAGGACGATTTTTTTCACGCGTTGGGAGCATCAACCGATCCAGTGTCGGTGCCAGTTCATCAGGAAATATAAGGTCCAGGAGCGGTTGGCCGCTTCCCGGTCGCCATGACGCAACCGGTCTGTAAGCGCCTTCAGTCCTTCATACCGGAAGGCCGGGAAATCGTTGCAGAAGGATTTCAGGTTAGCATCCAGGTAATCCTGGAGCATCGGCCCTGCCCATTCCTTCAAAGGCACATTGAAGCCCCGCTTTTTGCGGTACAGCACATCGGGACCCAGCAACCGCTCCAGCGATTTTTTCAGGATGTACTTCGGCTCTCCGTTTCTCTGCTTCCACGAAGGCGGAATGGACAAGGCATGTTCCACCAAGCGGTAATCGAGGAAGGGCGTTCGGATCTCGATCGAATGAGCCATACCCAATCGGTCCATCCGGTACAAGTAGTAATTCGGGATGTTGAAATGAACACCGAGGTAACACATCCAATCGACAGGATCGTGATGGGACGGGGGAACATCGGCCAGGAATGATTTCCGGAAGTGATCAATCACTTCGTAGGAATCAAGTCCTGCGGTGGATCGGTTGAACGCATCGCTGAGAATCTGTCGCTTGGCCGTTTCCTTAAAGCTCTTGGCTCCACCCCAATAGAATTCTTGGTTTCGTGCCGACCTCGAGAGCATCTCGTAACGCATTTCAGACGTACCGAAACGTTGATAGCCTTGCGAAATGATGCGTTTCAGCCATCCTGGCAAGGAGGAATACCGGTGAAAAGCAGGATACCATTTCGCGTAGCGCATCCAGTTCCGATAGCCAGCGAACAACTCATCGCCGCCGTCGCCGGTCAACACCACGAGTGTTCCGTCAGCGCGAGCTTGTTGCGAAAGAAAATGTATGGGAATGCACGTCGCATCCGCCATCGGTTCATCGAAATGTCCGACGATGAACGGAAGGAATTCCCGTATCTCATCAGCGGTGACAACCCGCTCGTGGTGGTCGGTACCGAAGGTGCGAGCGACTTGAGCCGCGTACTTTCGCTCGTCGTATTCGTCCTGTCCTTCGAAACCGATCGAGTATGTGCGTACAGGTCGTGACGAACGGGCAGCCATCATGCCTACCACTGCGCTGGAATCAACGCCGCCGCTGAGAAAGGCTCCGACGGGAACGTCGCTGAGCGTGCGGTAATCGACAGCGCTATCGAGCAAGGAATACGTTTGATCCGATAACTGTTTTTCAGTGCATGCCGAAAGGTCGGAATACACCGGTGTCCAAAACCGGCGAAGCCGCGGAACGCCATCCCGCCCTACCGTCATCACATGAGCGGGAGGCAGTTTGGAAATACCTTCGAAGAAGGTGAACGGCGGCGGCAGCAGATTAAAGGTCAGGAAGTGGTACAGGGCTTTCGGTTCTACCCGACGTTCGAAGCCGGGCAGCTCCAAGAGCGCCTTCACTTCGGAGGCGAACGCGAAAGTGCCGTGATGGGTTGTATAGTAAAACGGTTTTTTACCGGTACGGTCGCGGGCCATGAAGAGCTCTTCTTTAGCCGGGTCCCAGATGGCAAAGGCGAACATGCCGTTCAGGTGATCCACAACGTCTTCGCCCAGTTTATCGTAGAGACGTAGCAACACTTCCGTATCACCCGTAGATACGAAGGACTCACCCGGAAAGAATCGTTCCTTGAGCTCCTTGAAATTGCAAAGCTCTCCGTTGATAGCGATGCCCGTTCCGCGTTCGCTCACCATGGGCTGATGGCCCGAGGGAGAAAGATCAAGAATGCTCAATCGCCGATGGCCGAGGTGCAGACTGCCGTCAGAGGAGGACCAATGGCCAAAATCGTCCGGACCACGGTGGCGGATTCGGTCGGTCATGGCCGCCAACACGCGGGACGTGTCCCACGTGACCTGCTTCCGATTCCATATGCCTGCTATGCCACACATCGATCAACGAGTAATTACGGATTCAACGGCCTGATGCCACTGCTGACGGAAATAGTCCATATCAAAACGCGAAGCGAACGCATAACCGGATTCAGCGAGCGTATCGCGATGTGTCAAGGCATGACGCACGGCATCGGGCAATGCGGAAGGATCCGTGACTACGGTCTGACCGCCGCCCTGCAACAGCTCCAGCATCCCTCCGCTTCCGTTGCCGATGACTGGGACGCGACACAACATGGCTTCGTGCGCGATGCGGTTCCATCCTTCCACCATGCGCGACATGCACAAGACGACGTGGCAGCTGTGCAACAACCGTATGAACGCATGACGATCCAGGCATAAGTACTGAACCGGGAGATCGGACGCCTGATTTTTAGGCCCGGACATGACGAGGTGATAGCCCTGGTCTTTCAACGCCTGGTACACTTCGTACACGCCTTTCTGACGGCTGGCGTTACCGATATAAACCACCGGCTTGTCGTTCGGGATTTGATGTCTTTTTCTGAATTCAGCCAGCTCAGCGTCGCTTACCTTGAAATCGGATGGATCGAACGCGTTGTAAATGACACGCACCTGGCGACATCCCATGCGCTGAAGATAACGGGCCCAATAGTCCGATACCGTGACGACAAGATCAAGAGCCGTCAACCGTTTTTTCAAGCGGGAAAAGTACCAACGGTGCCAGACGGATTTACGGGAAATCACATCATCGATGTGATGGATCATGCCGATATACCGAACTCCTTTATTGAATCGTCCGAAAACGATCGGATAAGGTTCGCGAACGACCACCTCGGCCTCTTCACGTACCCGTTGCATCCGAGTCCAGTATCCGAGAATACCTTCACCCGGTCGC
>CAYWDY010000175.1:0-5382 GCA_964455985.1 uncultured Flavobacteriales bacterium | reverse complement strand
GAAGTCGCACGGATTGATAACGACCATGCCGGGTAACATTCGCATCATCCCGACATCTTCCAGGATCTGATGCGTTGCACCGTCTTCTCCCAGGGTGATTCCAGCATGAGAGGCGCAGATCTTGACATTCTTTCCGGAGTAAGCCACCGATTGACGGATTTGATCATACACCCTGCCGGTGGAGAAGTTGGCGAAGGTTCCGGTGAAGGGGATCTTGCCACCGATCGTCATTCCCGCTGCAATGCCGATCATGTTGGCCTCAGCGATACCGACTTGGAAAAAGCGGTCTGGGAATTCCTTTTCAAAGGCATCCATTTTAAGGGAACCGGTTAGGTCAGCACAAAGAGCGACCACATCGTTGCGCATTCGACCCAATTCCAACAGGCCTGCGCCGAAGCCGGAACGTGTGTCTTTCTTGTCGGTGTACGTGAACTTCTTCATAAGTATGTGTTTCAGTTGATGACGATGATATTCGATTCGCCGGAGACGATCGAGAAGTCTTTTTCGATGGTGTAAATGGATTCGCGTGAATTCTTCGGCCTGAAAACGACCTTATAGCTGCCGGGCTGCAAGACGATAGTTTCTTTGGTCAGATTCTCGTCCAAATTGCAAACCCATTTCAAGTCCGAGTTCCCCGTGCTGTATATACTGCCAAAACCCGGTGCATTGTCTACCAAGGTCACAATCCCAGGCCTTGGGATCTGAACCGTGGTGGTCTTGCTTTGGTCCACCGCCACATCGAAGAGTTCGATGCGTGGAAGTGTCAGTACCTCCAGGTCATATTTGCCAGTAAGATAACGTTCGGTGGAATTCAACTCTTGAACTGTAAGCGTGGTCGTTGAATTTTGCTTCCGTATTATGACGGGTACTTTACGGAGCTCCGACGGGCTGTCGTATTTGATGGCCAAAAAACCTTGCGGAGCGTCAATCCCCACGATGGTATGCTTGCCTGGCGTTAGGGTGATCTGGTCTTTTTCGACGGAAGGAACGGTATGGACTACGATACGATACACCGGGAGCGGGTCAATCACCAAGGTGTCCGGGTTTCCTTTCGCGTTCAGCGTATGAACATAATTGTACTTCACTTCACCGGTAGCTTGGTCGTAAAAAGTCATGTTCACATTCGTCTCCGTCGGCTTACCGTATTCATCCAGCAAATTGACCTGCATGGTCGTATTGTTCAGGGCTTGGGAGATGACGACATTCAGTGCCTCGCGGAACATCGATTCGTTTGAAGCGTCAAAATAGCGTCCGACGCAGTCGAACGTCTTCTTGAGGGATTCATCCAGTCCCAAGCCGATGACAAACGGTTTCAGGAATATTCCTTTTCGCTGTAAAGCATTCGACACGGCACAGGGATCGCCGTTGCATTCCTCAATACCGTCAGTGATCAGGATTAGTATGTTTCGAGAAGGTGTGGATGGGAAATCATCCCCGCACAATTCCAGCGAACGGGCAATGGGTGTTGTTCCGCGCGGTACCACACGGGTCAGCACAGCCTGGATTTCGCTGATATTCCCCTTGGAAAAAGGAACTTCCAGTTTGCTGTCATCACAGTCCTGCGGCGGAAACTGTTTCTGATGTCCGTACACACGAAGGGCCAACTCGAGGTTGGAAACGTAGCGCAAGGAATCGAGCAATTGATTCATCAGCGAACGGGCGACTTCGATCTTAGTGCCGCTCTGCCATTTGCCAAACATGCTTTGCGAACCATCAAACAGGAACTCGATCCGGGTAAGGGAAGGGGCTTCTTTTTTCAAGCGCGGTTGGGCCATGACGGTAGAGTCCACTCCCAAAAGAACGGAAGAAATCCAAACCAAGAAAGTAAGTACGATTGGGCGCGACACGACGGGATCAGTAATCACCAGCGGTTTCTTCCAGTTGGGCCAAGGCGGTGGCCGTTTGCTCGCTGTTGGGTGCTACACCATGCCATTTGTGACTTCCCATCATGAAATCGACTCCCATGCCCATCTCTGTTTTCATCAGAATGGCGATAGGGCGACCCTGACCGGATTCTTTCTGTGCCATTTCCAGGATGCGTACAGTCTCTTCCATGTCGTTGCCGTTCATGGAAAGGACAAGCCATCCGAAGGCTTCCAGCTTAGGACGAAGATCACCGTACGGTAGGACTTGTTCTACTGACCCGTCAATCTGCTGGTTGTTCACATCGATGGTGGCGATGATGTTGTCGACCTTTTTAGCACCTGCGTACATGATGGCTTCCCAAACCTGTCCTTCTTCCATTTCGCCGTCTCCGCACAGGCAATAGACTCGCTGCGGATCATGATTCAGTTTTTTACTCAATGCAGCACCGATAGCTACACTGAGACCTTGCCCCAAGGATCCCGATGCGACTCGGATTCCCTCCAGCCCTTCGTGGGTAGCCGGATGGCCTTGCAGCCGGGAGTCGATTTTCCGGAAGGTAGCCAGTTCGGCAACCGGGAAAAAGCCCGCACGGGCCAGCACGCTGTACCAAGCCGGAGAAATGTGACCGTTACTAAGAAAGAACAGGTCTTCGCCTTTGCCGTCCATCGTGAATGCTTTCGGGTCATACTTCATGATCCTGAAATAGAGGGCGACCAGAAAATCGGTGCATCCCAGGGAGCCGCCAGGGTGACCGGAGTTGGCTCCGTTAGTCTGGCGGATGATATCGCGGCGTACTTGCGATGCCATTCGCTTCAATTCGTTGACCTGCATGTTTTCGGGGAATAGGGGGTGAGTGATGTTGTTCCCAAAGGTATCCGAAGGGGTCACATGTTGGGAATTCGGAAGCTGATTTCAGCCGACAAAATATCAACAGAAACGGACTCGATGTGGAAAAATTATGTTCCGTTACTCTTCCTCGTAAAAATCGGTGAAAAGGTCGAGGTCCCGACGCTCTTTTTTGGTCGGTCGACCGGTTCCGGGATCCCGGTAAATCGTAATCCGTTTGGCCCGCTGACGATACTCCTCGAGTTTCTCAGCCGGGGTCAGGTCTTTGAAACACTCGACAGCCCGTTTCGCACCTACTCGGTTATCGATGAGCTCTATGACCTCAATCTCAATGGTAATACCGGTTCGTTTAATGTAAATATGATCACCTACCCGGACCGTACGGCTTGCTTTGACAGGCTGCTCGTCAATCTGTATGCGGCCTTGGTCACAGGCTGCTGAAGCCAGCGAACGGGTTTTGAACATCCGCACTGCCCAGAGCCATTTATCGATCCGTAGCTTTTTATCTTCCATCACCGATCAATTGAAAATGGAATCCCGGTCTTTCGGACGGCGACTTTGTAACCATTGGAAGCCTTTCAGCCTCAAATCCCGGATGGGTATGTCTTCCAACGGATAGAGGGTGCCATCCGGATCATTTATAAAGGAAATCTGTTTCAATTCGTTTCCGGACAACAAGATCATCAGTTCACTACCGTCGGCCCGATTGGTGGCGGCATCCCGAACATTCTTGTCTTTGGCGTAATAGATCGTCTGCACGTTCCCGATGACGTGGATTCGGTCCAACGCATTGTTGACAAAGTACCCGGTCATTTTTCTTCCTCCGATCTGGTTGAAGCGCAACGAATCGATCACGCCTTCCTGTAGAGTATCCGATTGGCTGATGATAAGCGAATTCACGTTGAGGTAAATCTTGTCCAACGCATTGCCTGACATTCGAAGCGTGATGGAGTCGGCCGTCAGCTGGTTGAATCCGCTCCATAAGATTGGACTTCGGTAGAATCGGATGGCACTGTCGGAACGCGTATAGACCAGGGAATCGCAAACGCCCTGTAAATCGGATTTGTAGATGCGCACGTGATGGTAGGCGAAGACGTCCTGTTGACCGGAGGTGTCCTTTCCTTCGTGGTTTCCGACAGCCAATAACGTATCGGCATGCAGAAAGAGGGAGTCGCGCTCATCAAATTGGATCATCTCCGCCCGCTGGGTAACCCAGGTGGAGTCGCTTCTTTCATGGTGTTCGGCAAATCCGCCGCGGATGATCAAAGAACGAGTTGAATCGAAAAGGGAGACGTGGCCGAAAGCTTTTCCGATATTTTTTTCCTGGTCATAGGTAATGGTGTCCCCGCGCAAGGTTTGTTGACGACTGTACAACGCCGCATTTCGGTTGAACAGGGACCGTTGTCTTTCCGAATCGTACCATCCGCTTTCGCAGTACATGTGGCTGTCCTCGGTGCGCACGTGGGTGGGTCCAAGAAAGTAGGTGATGCGGGAGCGCGTATTGTACCGCAGGGTATCGCAGGTCAAGGTGTATTGCGGATTGACCAATACCACATCCTTTTTGAAGTATAGATCTTTCGTAGCACTCTCGAAATAACCCGTTTTACTGGTCAAAACGTTCTGGCCGTCAACAATATGTGCACTGTCCTGAAATGAAGCGGATGATTTGCCCAAGTCATAATAGACCTGACTCGTGTTCATGGTCATTTTCCGGTCGGTGAGTACCACTTGGCGGAAAACACGCGCTACACGGGTCGCACCGTCGTACGCCAATTGTCCTCCGGTCAGTGTCAACGAATCGCCTTGTGTAATCCTTATTCGGCCAAACGCATCCAACCGGTTTTCATCCCGATACAGATAGGCCGAATCGCAGTACATGTCTGCCGATTCATGACGGAAGTGAACGTTCCCCAGCAGCTTGGTAGCCCCTGGATTCTGCTGTTCGTTGAATTCACTCACGTCGGCATTAAGCAACTCGATGCGGGTGCTGCCGGTGGGTTGTCCGAACGCATTCAGCGAAATACTGATGGTCAACAGGAAAGTCCATAGACCAAGCCCTGGAATAGGGTAGCCCACGTTGGAATTAGTTGTAAACCTCCTGAGTGACATTCTACCGGCAAAGTTAACTTTGTGGACGGGAATTCCCCACCTTTACCCTTGCCAGAAGCCGCTCATGCCCGTTTTTTTCGCTGACATATTGCTCCCCTTGTCCATTGAGCGCCGCTTGACCTACGTCATACCACCGGAAATGAAGGAGGATGTCCAGGTGGGAAAACGAGTCATTGTCCCCGTGGGTCGGAATAAATTATATGCCGGTATCGTCTCACGTATCCACCAGGAAACACCCTCTTGGGATACCGTGAAACCGATTCAATCCGTGCTGGACGATGAACCGTTGGTATTACCCAAACAGTTGGAGTTCTGGGACTGGATCGCCGGATACTATCTGTGTCATGCGGGCGAGGTCATGAATGCAGCGATGCCTTCTGCCTTGCGTTTGCAAAGCGAAACCGTGGTCTCCCGGAATGCAGACGTTGCAGGACCCATACCCGATGATCTGGATACCGATGAGTATTTCATTCTGGATTTGCTGGAGGAAAACAAGCAAGTAACGGTTCAAGAAATCCAGCGATTGATCAAAGGCCTCACGGCTCAAAAGAAATTGAAGCG
>CAYWDY010000174.1:2265-5392 GCA_964455985.1 uncultured Flavobacteriales bacterium | reverse complement strand
GATCAGATCACGGTAGGTGTTCTTCATCCTCCTGGGTCGCTCTGGGCGTGCTGTTTCGCTGTTTTTAATGTCATCCGGGTCAGTCGGATGGGTTAATTCACGCGAAAGTAAGTAACTTACTTTTTACTCCCTCGTAGGATTAAAAATTTCTGACAGGAAATTCGCATGAAAAAGATTCGATTCATAGAGGTCAAATCCGAGATCGGAGCCGGAACCCGGGGCGCCAGCATGGGCCCGGATGCGGTCAAGATCGCAGCCCTCGATTACGGTAGCAACCTCTTCAAAAAAATAGACTCCGTCGAGATAGAGACGGAGAACCAGCTCCTTTTTGAATCCGCCGGAAGCCCGTACGCCAAGCGTATCAAAGGCATTCACCAGATGCTCGAAAGAGTTTCCTTGGCCGTTCGCAACTCATTGAAGGGCAACGAATTTCCAATCATCTTAGCGGGCGACCACAGCACGGCTGCGGGTACCATTTCCGGTATTCGCATGGCCTTTCCCAAACAACGCTTGGGGGTGATATGGATCGACGCTCATGCCGACCTCCATTCTCCATGGACCACTCCTTCTGGGAACATGCACGGCATGCCCCTGGCGGCCGTATTGGGCGAAGACAACGCTTCCAACAAGATGAATAAACCAGACAAGGAGACCTTGGAGTGGTGGAATAAGATCAAACGCATGGGAAATATCCATCCCAAGATCGATTATCGGGATCTGGTGTTCATCGCCTTGAGGGACGTGGAACCCGAAGAACAATACCTGCTCAAAAAGCATAAAGTCAAGATATTCAGTTCCGCCGAGGTCAAACGAAACGGCGTGGAGAAGATCGCCAGGGATACCTTGGCACACCTCAATTCATGCGGCATGTTGTATATCTCGTTCGATGTGGATTCCATGGATTCCAGTATCTCCAAAGGAACGGGAACACCGGTCCGGAACGGGATTACCGAGAAAGAAGCCGGTAGTTTACTGGTCCGACTCATTCAGAACGAGAAAGTATGCTGCTTTGAAATTTCCGAGGTGAATCCCACTTTGGACAAGGAAAATCTCATGGCAGAGAATACCTTTGAGATCCTGCAGCGGGTGGTAAGCCAGCTGTAATCGGTATAAACTGGCACGTATGAGTTTGCGTTTTGATGCCGGCCTCCAGAAAGGGGTGTCGGAAAGTCTTTTGAGGTTGTTCGGGCAAACAGTAGCCCCTGAGCACATTTCCCTTCAGGAAACGAAGCGGGAATTCGAAGGAGATGTCACGTTGGTGGTATTTCCGTACGCGAAACCCGCCGGGTTGTCGCCCGAAGCCTTTGCCACTAAGCTAGGGGAGGACTTGGTCCTGACCGTGCCCGAGGTGGATCGCTTCAATGTGGTCAAAGGGTTCCTCAACCTGGTGATATCTCCCAGTTTCTGGATGGATTTCTTCCGGGAAACATCCCGTGATACGGCCGGTCATATGGCCGCCCGAAACAATCCCTACCTGCCTGCACCCCGCCGTTTGATGGTGGAGTATTCTTCGCCCAATACGAACAAGCCTTTGCACCTTGGCCACATCCGCAACAACTTGCTGGGCTTTGCCGTGGCTGAGTTGCTGAAAGCGGCCGGTCATGAGGTGGTCAAAGTCAACCTGATCAACGACCGCGGAATCCATATCTGTAAATCGATGCTCGCCTGGCAGAAGTTCGGTCAGGGAGAAACACCCGCATCCACCGGCATGAAAGGCGACCATCTGGTCGGCAAGTATTATGTCTTGTATGACCAGAAATACAAAGCGCAGATTGAGGATCTGGTGAATGAAGGACTTACCAAAGAAGAAGCTGAAAAACAGGCTCCCCTAAACCGCGAGATACAGGAGATGCTCAGGAAATGGGAAGCCGGTGATCCGGCTGTGATGGATTTGTGGAAGACGATGAACGGATGGGTTTATTCCGGCTTTGATGCCACTTACGCCTCGCTGGGAGTCGATTTCGACAAGTTCTATTACGAGTCGCAGACCTACTTGCTCGGCAAGAAAATCGTTGAGGAGGGCTTGTCCCTTGGCGTATTCTTCAAGAAAGAAGATGGATCGGTTTGGGTTGACCTGACCGATGCCGGACTGGACCAGAAAGTAGTGCTTCGGGCCGACGGCACTTCTGTCTATATTACCCAGGATCTGGGAACCGCGCAGCTTCGCTTCGACGAATACCCCGGGCTGTCACAGCTCATCTACGTGGTAGGCAATGAGCAGGACTATCACTTCAAAGTACTTCAGGAGATCTTCCGCAAAATGAACCGCCCGTGGAGTGACGGTATCTTCCACCTTTCCTACGGGATGGTCGATCTTCCTTCCGGAAAGATGAAATCAAGGGAAGGCACAGTCGTCGATGCCGATGACCTGATTCGTGAAATCGTCGAAGAAGCCGAAATGGCTACCAAAGCTTTGGGGAAACTGGATGATTTCAGCGGCGAAGAAGCCACTCGTTTATACCATGATCTTGGCCTTGGTGCTCTGAAGTATTTCATTCTGAAGGTCGATCCTAAAAAACGGATGCTCTTCAATCCGGCCGAGAGTATCGACTTGAACGGCAATACCGGTCCGTTCATCCAGTACACGCATGCCAGGATACGCTCCGTGCTTCGTAAAGGACAAGGAATGGATTCGGTCGACTTCTCTTCACATGTTCTTTCACCGGCGGAGAAGCGAGTCGTTCAGGGAATCTACCAATACCCCGAAATACTGGCCAATGCGGCCCGGCAGCTTTCGCCGGCCCTGATGGCCGGATACGCCTACGATTTAGCCAAGTCTTTCAATCATTTCTACCACGATCACGTCATTGTCGAAGAGACCGATCCCGTGGCTACTTCGTTCCGACTCAACCTGGCTCGAACTGTCGCCGAGGTTATTCGTGAAAGCATGCGTTTGCTTGGCATCCGCGTTCCGGAAAGGATGTAGGGTATTCCTTCGCATTGACTATATTTGAAGGTCAACGCGAAATCCGATGAGTCTTAAACGAATACAGGACGTCTTGCGAGGGACGGAGCTTTTCGCTCCGTTGCCGGATGATTTGTTGCGCCTGTTGAGCGAAGAATCGGAACCGATTACCGTTCCCGCCGGCGTGGAAGTGATGCGCAAAGGCGATCAGGGGGAAGCGCT
>CAYWDY010000174.1:1347-2255 GCA_964455985.1 uncultured Flavobacteriales bacterium | reverse complement strand
GTGAGGTCAAGGTCCATGATGAGAACCAGACCGTAGCGGAATTCCGTCAGGGTGAGATCGTCGGGGAGTTGGCCTTGCTAGACCAGGAGCCACGCTCCATGAGTGTCACCACCGTTACGGACACCGAGTTCCTTCGGATCAGTCGATCCTCGTTTTACCGGCTATTGAAGGACCGTCCGGATGTGTTGGAGAAGCTCATCGCCATCATCACGAAGCGGCTCCGACGTCAGACTCGGAAATTGGTCGAGCACCTGCTTCACCGGGAAAATGAACTTTCCCAATTAGTCACTGAGCGCACCCGCGATCTTTACGACCGAAATCTGGAGTTGAAGGAGACCTTGGACAAGTTGCGTAATACGCAGCAGCAGCTCATACTTTCTGAAAAACTAGCCTCCTTGGTGCAGCTTACTGCAGGTATCGCCCATGAGATTCAAAATCCACTGAACTTCGTCATCAATTTCTCGTCGCTGACCTACGACTTGCTTCAGGATTTGAAAAACGAAACCGATCCAGCCGAACGAGAACAGATATTCGAAGAATTGCAACTCAACATACGGAAGATCCAGCAGCACGGCCAACGGGCTGATGCCACCATCAAGAGTATGTTACTGCACAGTCGCGCCGGATCCGGAGAAAAACAATTGACCGATATCTCCGAGTTGATTTCGGAGATGATCCGACTTTCGCATCAGGGTTTTAGAACCGTTTATCCTACTTTCCATTGTCAGCTTGACTTCAAGAAAGATGATTCACTTCCCAAGATCAACATCGTCGTTCAGGAGTTCAATCGGGTGCTGTTGAACCTGTTCAACAACGCGTACTTTTCGATGTATCAAAAGAAAATGGCCATGGAGCGAAATGGCATTTTCAACTATGAACCCAAAATGGTGGTCAAGGTGCAACTGCGC
>CAYWDY010000174.1:0-1327 GCA_964455985.1 uncultured Flavobacteriales bacterium | reverse complement strand
AAGGCATCCCCGGTCCGATACAAGACAAGATTTTCAATCCGTTCTTCACCACTAAGCCCCCGGGAATGGGTACAGGACTGGGCCTTTCGCTCAGTTATGACATCATCACCAAACTGCATCACGGCAAACTAGTGCTCCGAAGTAATGAGGGTGAGGGGTCTGAGTTTGTCGTTTCCATTCCTCTGTGATGCGAAGGGCCGCGTTGGTCATACTCCTGCTGTTAACGCTGCTGTTTACGGTACGCACCATCGGGCTTTCCGGCTCGCATAAGGTAGTAAAGGTTTCAACTAAGGTTGTCTCTCAACCGCTGGACACTTCTCCATTAAAATCCGGTGACATCATTATGCGAAGAGGTCGTGGGGTGATCAGTGACATGCTCGCTGTCTCTTCTGTTCACGATAAACGATTCTCCCACGCTGGCATCCTTCAACCAGTCGGCTCTAAGTGGTTTGTCGTACATATGATCGGTGGGGAAGGTGTAAAGCAAGACGGTCTTCGTTTCGATCGCGTCCAAGACTTCATTTCGGAGGCCAACGCCTCGGATTGGGCAGTCTACCGGCTGACCGAGAGTGATTCGGTTCGACAGGCTTTGGAAGGCGAGATCGAACGCTTGAGACAAACAAAACCTGCTTTTGACAGCCGTTTTAGTTGGGATACGGACGACAGTTATTACTGTACCGAATTAGTCAGCAAAGCGTACAGCAGGGCTTCCCAAGGTCGAATTTCGTTACCTTTGACCTACTTCCAAGGGATTCCCTACGTTTCCTGTGAGAACTTATATAATAATCCATTTGCCCAATCCGTTATCCGATAAACCAAGTATGAAACAACGAATCATTCTTTTTGCCATCGTTATTATTACGTCTTTCACTTTGACCATGACCTCTTGTCGGCGTGGTGATTCACCCCGTGAAGTGGCGGAAACGTTCCTGCAATACTTCGGCACCAATGATTATGAACATGCGAAAGATTTTGGAACCGATGAGACCGATCGGCTCATGGATATGTTCATCGGATTGAACAAGATGTCCTCTCCCGATTCATTGCCGGAAGAAGTGAAATTTGAAATCATTTCCGATAAGGTCGAAGGCGATTTAGCTACGGTAAAGTATAGAATAGCCGGTACTCAAGATGAACCTCAGGACCTGAACTTGGTACGCGAAGACGGAAAATGGTTGGTGTCCATGAGCAAGAGCCAATTCAACACCCCGTTGGAGGAGAGTGAAAACGTGCCAGGTACCTCGACCGCCCCGGCTCAGTAATTTATACTCAGGCAATCCGGACTTTCAATCGGCTTTCTCCTTCAAGGAACAATTCCAACACATCT
>CAYWDY010000173.1:3483-5432 GCA_964455985.1 uncultured Flavobacteriales bacterium | reverse complement strand
ATTATTAAGTTTGAGTAGGCATAACAATCAAAAACCAACTAACAATGGCAAAAGCAAAGAAAGCTGCCAAGAAAAAAGTAGCGAAGAAAGCTACCAAGAAGGCTGCTAAGAAAAAGAAGTAATTTCTACTTCTCCGCTCTCAGAGCGGTTACGAAAATCCCCCGGTGCATCATCGGGGGATTTTTGTTTGCTTACCCTGTCAACGCACACGAACATGGAATGGAGCATACAAGCACTGACGCTTCCGCTGCAATACACATGGAAGATCTCGCGCAATGCCACCGATGAGAAGAAGAATCTCATCGTCACGCTGTCGGATGGTGTACGGCACGGCCAAGGAGAAGCCGCTCCCAACATCCGGTACGGTGAGACGCCGGAACTCCTGCTGGAGCAGTTTGACCGTTTCCGTAAATCAATAATCAACGAATCGGTCACGCTGGATCACCTCGACGAAACATTCGCTCGACAGCAGACCGCTTACGCGCTGCGCTTCGCGATTGAGTCCGCCTGGTTCCACTTCCAGGCCGCCGGCCACCGCCCTGCGCTCCATCAACGACTCGGTGTCAACTTCCGTGATCACGTCGCCACTTCGTACACGATACCGATCATGGATCCCGGTCTTGTCGCTTCCTTTTTCCACGAACACCGCCTGGAGCGTTTCCCTTTCGTAAAATTGAAGATCAACCGAGAGCTGGCGGAAGACCTTTTGTATGTCGTTATGAAATTGACCGACAAACCGGTCATGCTGGATGCCAACGAAGCCTTCACTGATGTGGAAGACTGCATCCGTTACCTCGAAAAGATCCGCAAACTTCCACTGGAACTGGTCGAACAGGCTTTACCCTCTGCTCTCCGCGATGAATCGGTATACCTGAAAAAGTATTGTCCGTTCCCGCTCTTTGCCGATGAAGCGATAACCCACGATGCCGACTTCGATTGGCTGAATAAGGCGTTCGACGGCATCAACATGAAACTCATGAAAGCCGGCGGATACCGGAACGGTTTGCGGTTACTCCAGCTGGCCCGAAAACACGGTCTGCGCACCATGATCGGATGTATGGTGGAAACCACACTGGGGATCTCATCAGCCATGAACCTGTCTTCGCTGGCCGATTACATCGACCTGGACAGCTACCTGCTACTTAAAGAAGAACCGTACCGGCTCGTAACGGAAGAAAACGGAATACTGTCATTCAGTAATCCGGAACGGCTCGGATAGTATCCGTTATTCGAGCGTGAACGTCTCGAGGAACTTGGTCGTGTAATTCCCTTTGCGGAAATCCTCATTACGCATCAGCTGCTGATGGAACGGAATCGTCGTCTTCACCCCTTCGACTACGAACTCACTCAAGGCCCGCTCCATGGTGTTGATAGCCTCTTCGCGCGTCTGAGCGATAGTGATCAACTTGGCGATCATCGAGTCATAATTGGGAGGAATCACATAGCCGGCGTAAATGTGCGAATCGACGCGCACGCCATGGCCGCCCGGAACGTGAAGCACCGTGATCTTGCCAGGTGACGGCCGGAATCCGTTGTACGGATCTTCGGCGTTGATACGGCACTCGATGGCGCACATGGTAGGGTAATAATTCTTACCGCTGATCGGAATGCCCGCAGCGATCTTGATCTGTTCTTTGATCAGGTCATAATTGATGACCTCTTCCGTGACGGGATGCTCCACCTGAATACGGGTGTTCATCTCCATGAAGTAGAAGTTGCGGTGTTTATCCACCAAAAACTCGACGGTACCCACGCCTTCATACTTGACAGCGAGAGCCGCTTTGATGGCGGCCTCACCCATCTTTTCGCGAAGCTCCGGCGTCATGAACGGTGAAGGAGTCTCCTCGCATAATTTCTGGTGACGGCGCTGTACGCTGCAATCGCGTTCGCTCAGGTGACATGCTTTTCCGAATTGATCGCCTGCGATTTGGATTTCGATGTGGCGAGGC
>CAYWDY010000173.1:0-3473 GCA_964455985.1 uncultured Flavobacteriales bacterium | reverse complement strand
TTTCCAAGTACATACCGTCGTTGCCGAATGCCGCGCCAGCTTCCTGACGAGCCGATTCCCATAAGCCTTCGAAATCTTCCGGCTTCCAGACGATACGCATGCCGCGTCCGCCGCCGCCGGCAGTAGCTTTGAGGATGACCGGATAACCGATCTTCTTGGCGATCTTCAGACCGGTCTCGAGATCGGTCAACAATCCGTCGCTGCCCGGAATAGTAGGCACTCCGGCTTTCTTCATCGTATCCTTGGCGTTGGACTTATCGCCCATGGAGTCGATCTGGTCCGGTGTAGCGCCGATGAATTTGATGCCGTGTTGCTCGCAAATAGCGGAGAACTTGGAGTTCTCGGAAAGGAATCCGTAACCGGGGTGAATCGCATCGGCATTGGTGATCTCCGCGGCAGCGATGATGCGAGGGATGTTCAGGTAGGAGTCGCGGCTGGGAGGAGGTCCGATGCAAACGGCTTCGTCGGCGAATCGGACATGCAAACTGTCCTTGTCAGCCGTCGAATAGACAGCGACTGTCTTTATGTTCATCTCTTTGCACGTACGTATGATACGCAAAGCGATTTCGCCGCGATTGGCAATCAATATCTTCTTGAACATGGTAATGTCTTTCAGGAAATGGGAATAACGGATCGCTTGGTTCAGCTGGGATCTACCAGGAACAACGGTTGATCGTATTCCACCGGCGAGGCGTTATCGACCAGCACCTTTACGATGCGACCGGACAACTCGGATTCGATTTCATTGAACAATTTCATCGCCTCGATGATACAGAGGACCTTGCCCGCTTTCACCTCATCGCCGACATTGACGAAAGACGGCTTGTCGGGCGAAGATGAACGGTAGAAGGTTCCGATCATGGGCGACTTGATGGTAACGAGTTTGGATTCGTCAGCGGCTTTGGGGGCCTCCGCGGCTTTAGGCGCAGCGGCCACAGGGGCCGGGGAGTGAGCTGGGGCCGTTGCATGAACGACGGGAGGAGCAACCATCATAGGGGCTGCCATGACCTGGCCGTGGGAGGTTTTAATGATAATGCGGAAGTCTTTTTGCTCGAGGCTTACTTCGCTTACGCCGCTCTTTTGGACGAACTGGATGAGACTTTCGATTTCTTTGAGGTTCATACCTGAAGACGCTGGCGCTTTAGGGGTAGTGACTGCTTTCTTACTTTTCACGTCGGTGGGTTTATGTCCGGAGGGGGCCCGAAAAAAACAGGTCTGCCGGTCAATTGTTCGTCAAACGTACAGGAAAAATCAAAACGAGGCAAGCCAGCCTATATTCCTGAAATTGAGCTTAATACGCCCATCGAATCCAAACGCTGCCCCAGGTGAATCCGCCCCCGAAGGCCGCCAAGATGAGATTATCACCTTTTTTAAGCTGCTTTTCGTAATCCCAAAGACAAAGTGGAATCGTGCCGCTGGTCGTATTACCGTATTTCTGGATGTTGAGCATGACCTTTTCGGGACCTACATTCATCCGGTTGGCCGTGGCATCGATGATCCGTTTGTTAGCCTGGTGAGGTACTAGCCAAGCGACGTCGTCTCCTTTCAACCCGTTACGTTCCATGATTTCAGCGGAAACATCCGCCATGTTCGTCACGGCGAATTTGAAAACAGGTTGGCCGTCTTGGAACACGTAATGTTCTTTCGCGTCCACGGTGGCATGGGACGCGGGCTTGACCGATCCTCCGGCCTTCTGGTGAAGATAGACACGACCGGATCCGTCGCTGCGGAGAATGGAATCGCGGATGCCCATTCCTTCGGTATCCGGTTCCAACAAGACCGCCCCGGCTCCGTCGCCGAAGATCACGCAGGTGGCCCGATCGGAATAATCGACGATGCTTGACATCTTATCGGCGCCGACAACAACGACCTTCTTGTATTGGCCGGACTCGATGAATTTGGAGCCGGTAACCAGCGCGTAGAGAAAGCCAGAGCAGGCAGCAGAGATATCGTATCCGAATGCTTTCTTGGCTCCCACTTTATCGCAAATGACATTCGCCGTAGCTGGGAATACGAAATCAGGAGTCGTGGTCGCACAAATGAGCATCTCGATCTCCATGGGATCAATGCCCCGTTTGCGGCAAAGTTCCTGCACGGCAGGAACCGCCAAGTCTGAAGTACCTAATCCTTCTCCTTTCAGGATACGACGCTCTTTGATGCCGGTACGGGAAATGATCCACTCGTCGGTGGTATCAACCATTTTCTCCAACAGGCTGTTGGATAATACGAACTCCGGAACATATCCGCCTACGGCGGTGATGGCAGCTTTTATATCAGGCATGTCGGGTTATTGGTCGGGCAAAGGTAAAAAAACAGCGATGACTCACTGCAACACTTCCCGGGAGAACGCCGAGGCTATGCGCTCCGACAATTTCGCCACCAACACTTCGTGCGACAGCAAAATCATGTTCTTGATCGCTTTGGCCTTGGAAATGCCGTGGGCGATGATCACCGTGCCGTTGACGCCGAGTACCGGCGTGCCGCCGTAATCTTCGTAGTTGAACCGATCGAAATAGGGATCGCTGATGCCACGCTTCTTGATGAGGGCATAGAAGGATTCCGCCTCCTTCAACATTACATTACCCGTGAAGCCGTCACATACGATGACATCGGCTTTCTGATTGAACAGATCACGGCCTTCCACATTGCCGATGAAACTGATATCGGCGGTTTCCTTCAGCAGTACGTGTGTCTCTTTGACCAAGAGATTTCCTTTCTCCTCTTCTTCCCCGATGCTCATCAGCCCGACTCGCGGCTGTTCGATACGTAAGATATGGCGAGCGTATAACGTTCCCAGGATAGCGAATTGCTGGAGGACTTCCGGTTTGCAATCGGCATTGACGCCGACATCCAGCAGCAGCCCCCAGCCCCCGTTTTCTTTGGGTAGCAAGGTGGCAATGGCCGGTCGAAGGATTCCGTTGACGGCCTTGACGGTGAACATAGAGCCCACCAACATGGCGCCGGTATTACCTGCCGAAGCGAATGAATCGATTTTCCCCTCCTTCAGGAGTTGAAAGCCGACCGCGATGCTTGAATCCGTCTTCTGCTGAAAAGCTTTGGTGGGATGGTCGCCCATGCCGATAACGGAAGGGGCGTGAACGATTTCGATTTTATCTTCCGGCAGACCGTACGTCGCCCATTCCTGCTGGATGGCTTCACGATCCCCGATGAGTACAAGACGGACATGATCCGGCAATTCCTTCAACGCCAAGGCAGCGCCGGCAAGGGTTTCTTTGGGGGCGTAGTCGCCGCCCATGATATCAACTCCGATTTTCATGTAACGAGCTTTCGATGGCAGGTTAAAAATAACCTATGGAGAAAAAAAAACAACCTGTCGACAATCAACTTGTCAACTTTTTGTGTCTGAAAAGCAGGTAAATCTGCTGAATACTACTGATCAAGCTGATGAGCGTGATAGCCAGAGAGACCCACATCAACGTAATCATCACTACTTCCGGGGAGAGAAACTTACC
>CAYWDY010000172.1:0-5434 GCA_964455985.1 uncultured Flavobacteriales bacterium | reverse complement strand
GATGACCGGTAACAGGAACCGGATAGCTCCTCCTTGATAGGGGTAGAGTAGTAGCAGGATGAGGTAGAGCAGCATAAAAACACCCATCGGATGTCGGGCACGGACGTCATAATATAAACCGCGCAGAAGCAGTCCGGCTATCGCCCACGAAGGAATGGTTGATTTTAAAAACGGAAAGGGGATTAGACTTCCCAGTGCATCGTAATAGACTAAATAGTTAGCAGATAGTCCTGTCCCTTTCCTGATCCAGGCGTCTTGGTAAAAATACGTCAAGTCGAACAGGTCAATACCGAAAAGTACGTGATGAATGAGGAGAAGGAGAGCAGCCGATAAGGCGGTTAACGTCCATCGGTTTACGGTAAAAGTCGGTTTCCTGCCTATTGTCCACGAATAGGGCATCGTCAACCAAACGGTCGGAATCATTAGCAATCCGGGTAGGCGCAAGGAGGGCAGTAGCACCAATAAAAAAAGTAAAATTTTGCCGCGGCGTTGTACCTGTTCTTGATGTTCGGTAACTAGGTAAAAAAAAGTGTAGAGCACGAAAAGAAATGGGATTTCAGAAAGCAGCTGTGTCTTGTACACCCACAAAACCGGATTGTAAAGAACCATCAGTGTGATCAGTAAACTCCAGATTTCACCGGTAATTCTGCGGACCATCCAGTAAAAGACGGCACCGAAACTGATCCAAAGTAGAGACAGGAATACTTGGCAGATGAATATGGAATCACCCCAAAACCAAAGGATGGGTGCCAGCAGCATGGGAAATCCTATGGGATAGGCGGTAATGGCCAACCGGGGTGGAAACATCCCGTTAGGGATTCCCTGTGCTTCACCAGTTACCAGCTGCCGGGCCTGGAGTAAGTATTGGGCGAAATCATCCCCCCAATCCTGATACCCGGTAGTACCCAAAAACAGCATGGGCAAGGATAAAATCAAAAGGAATGCGATTTTTCTCATGTCCGGCAGCAAGGTAAGCCATTGGCCCGGAATGGCTTATATCCTCCTTTTTTTTCGAAATAGAGGGGATAGAACTTGGTGGTTGATATTATTTTATTACCTTTGCGCCTCGAAATTCATTAAACAGGGAATAGTATGGCACGTGTATGTGATTTGACCGGTAAAAAAGCAATGGTTGGTAACTCCGTTTCCTTCTCCAACAAGAAGTCTAAGCGTCGTTTCAATCCGAACCTGCAAGTGAAAAAATTCTTCATCCCTGAAATGGGTGAGTGGATCACCTTGAAGGTTTCCACCTCGGCTCTCCGCACCATCAACAAGGTCGGTATCAGCGCCGCTATCGAAAAAGCGATCAAAAAAGGGAAAATCTGATTTGATTCTCCCTCTTCCATGAAATGCTAAATTCGGTCTCGGATTTAGCATTTTTTTTTGCTCATGTTATCCTCCAAACGCCTCTTTTCCTCGAAAGCCCTGTGGGTTTTATTCGTTTGCCTTCTTGCGTGCCTGTCTGTCCGGGCCCAACTTCCTCCTGCCTTCAGTTACGACCGTGATCTGCTGCCAGCCACCTTTTTTCAGCGAAATCGGGAGGCGCTTCGACAACAAATGCCGGACAGTTCCATCGCTGTCTTGTTTGCCAATCCCGTCCGTAACCGCTCCAACGATGTGGATTATGTCTACCACCAGGACCCGAATTTCTATTACTTGACGGGATTCCCCGATGCTGACGCGGTCTTGCTGGTTTTCAAACGACCATACCGTTGGATCACCGGTGATTCCATTCTAGAAATGCTCATCATTCCTGAACGGGATCCGTCCGATGAACTATGGACCGGCCGGTTAGCCGATGCCCAAGACATACTCAACTGCTGCCAAATCAGCCACATTACGGTGTCCTCCGACACCCTCGCGTTGCATTTACCCTATGATCAGTTCCGCAGTGTATTAACCTTGCGACTTCCTCAAGGCGTGGTCAACGATCGGTCAGACTCCGGAGAACTGTTTGATTTACTTGAACGGTTCAAACGGTTGACTTCACCTTCCAATGTCAACACGGATGATTATCAGTTGGGAAAAATAATGGCAAGGCTTCGCCAGATTAAGTCGGCAGAAGAAATCGAGATGCTCCAAAAAGCTGTGGACATCTCCGTGGCTTCGCACCTGGAAATGATGAAATCCCTGACTCAAGGTATGCACGAATACGAAATCGAAGCCGTTGGTGAATATGGTTTTCACCGCCGGGGTGCGGAGGATGTCGGCTATCCCAGCATTTGTGGCGGAGGAGAAAACGGTTGCGTGCTGCATTACATGAAGAACCGGCGCACGCTAGAAAGCATGGATCTGGTTGTTCTCGATATGGGAGCGGAATATCATGGCTATACGGCTGATATAACCCGTACTTTGCCCGTTTCCGGTGCCTTCAGTAAGGACCAAAGGACAGTCTATGATCTGGTGTGGGAGGCTCAACAGGCGGGTATTGCCGCTTGCCGTGCAGGCCAAGCCTTCAGGGATCCGCATAAGGCCGCCTATGAGGTTATCAAAAACGGACTTAAAAAACTGGGCATTGCCCGCACCGACGAAGAGGTGAAAAGGTATTTTCCGCACGGCACCTCTCATTACCTCGGGCTTGATGTGCACGATGTGGGGGATTACCAACCCTTGCAGCCGGGTCAAGTCATCACGGTTGAGCCGGGAATCTATATCCCGGTGGACAGCCCCTGCGATCCACGCTGGTGGAATATCGGGATAAGGATTGAAGATGACGTATTAATCACTGAAAATGAACCTTTTGTAATGTCCAAAAGCTTGCCGTCAACTTCTTATGAGGTTGAAAAGTACATGCAGTCGGCGCGGAAATGAACAAACGAGGATTAATCGGTTAATTTTAGGTCAGTTACTTGCGTTTTTAGAATAATAAATGCTATATTTGCGGCCCGATTGGCCTATTTTGCCAATCCTTCAATACCAACCATCATGGCAAAGAAAGGAAACCGAATCCAAGTGATTCTCGAGTGTACCGAGCACAAAACCAGCGGACAGCCGGGCATGTCTCGTTACATCACGACCAAAAACAAGAAAAATACTCCGGACCGTCTGGAAATGAAAAAATACAACTCCATCCTTAAAAAGATGACGGTTCACAAGGAAATCAAGTAATCGAATATAAAAATCATACGTCATGGCTAAGAAAGTAGTGGCAACCCTGAAGTCCGGCAAAGGCAAGGAATTCTCCAAAGTGATCAAGATGGTGAAGAACCCTTCCACCGGTGGTTATATGTTCAAGGAAGAAGTCGTGCATAACGATCACGTCAAGGATTTCCTCAAGGAAAAATAATCCCTCATTTGCCGTTAACGACGGTAGTGAAAAGCTTCTTCCTTCCGGAAAGAAGCTTTTTTATTTATACCGATAATCATTCATCATGGGACTTTTCGATTTCTTTTCGAAAGAAAAAAAAGAACGCCTGGACCAAGGTCTGGAGAAGACCAAAACCAATTTGTTCTCCCGTATCGCCAAGGCTGTAGTTGGCAAATCGGCTGTCGATGCCGACGTCTTGGATGAACTTGAAGAAATATTGGTCTCTTCGGATGTTGGTGTTAATACCACCCTTACCATCATAAAACGTCTCGAAGAACGGGTTGCGCGCGACAAATACATCAGTACGGATGAGTTGAACCGTTTACTGAAAGATGAAATCCAGCAGTTGCTTTCAGAAAACAATACGACGGCACCTGCAGATTTTGAGTTGCCGTCAGGGAAACGACCTTACATTATCATGGTTGTCGGGGTTAATGGTGTAGGCAAGACAACCACCATTGGAAAATTGGCTCATCAGTTCAAGCAGAAAGGATACAACGTGGTACTGGGGGCTGCCGATACGTTCCGTGCCGCGGCCATCGATCAGTTGGAGGTTTGGTCCAAACGCGTAGACGTGCCGATCATCCGTCAGGAAATGGGATCCGATCCTGCTTCGGTAGCGTTTGATACGGTGCAATCGGCTGTTGCTCAAAATGCCGACGTGGCCATCATTGATACGGCCGGTCGATTACACAACAAAATCAATTTGATGAACGAACTCAGCAAGATCCGGCGTGTCATGCAGAAGGTTATTCCCGATGCACCTCATGAGGTTTTGTTGGTGCTGGATGCATCTACCGGACAGAATGCGGTAGAGCAGGCCCAACAGTTCACCAAAGCCACGGAAGTGAATGCCTTGGCGCTTACTAAACTGGACGGAACCGCCAAAGGCGGAGTCGTCATTGGTATTTCGGATGAATTCAAAATTCCAGTGAAATACATCGGCGTGGGCGAGAAGATGGAAGATCTCCAGGCTTTCCATAAAGAAGCCTTTGTCGATTCACTCTTTGGCACTTCGTCATGAGAACCAAAACCCTGAAGAAGAACAAGGTGAATGTCATCACCCTCGGTTGTTCGAAGAATATCTTCGACTCGGAGGTGCTGATGGGTCAGTTGAAAGCGAATCGTTTTGACGTCCAGCATGAGTCAACCGACGACGATGCCTCTATCGTCATCATCAATACGTGCGGCTTTATCGATAACGCCAAGCAGGAGAGCATCGACACCATACTGAGTTTCGCTAACGCCAAACAACAAGGTAGGATCGAAAAACTCATTGTCACCGGTTGTTTGAGTGAGCGCTATAAACCGGATCTGGAAAAAGAGATCCCCGATGTGGACTCGTTCTTCGGCACCCGTGATCTTCCCCGGCTTCTGAAATCCCTTGGGGCAGATTACCGCCACGAACTGATCGGTGAGCGATTGCTTACCACGCCTAACCATTTTGCCTACCTGAAGATTTCCGAAGGCTGCGACCGCCCTTGTTCGTTTTGTGCTATTCCGCTGATGCGCGGCAAGCACGTTTCAATTCCCATAGAATCCTTAGTACAACAAAGTCGGGAATTAGCCGCAAAAGGAGTCAAAGAACTCATCCTTATCGCCCAGGACCTGACGTATTATGGTTTGGATATATACGGTAAGCGCCAACTCGCTGACTTGATGCGTCATCTTTCTGATGTTTCGGGTATCGAGTGGATCCGATTGCATTATGCCTATCCTTCTGGTTTCCCCATGGAGGTGTTGGAAGTAATGCGCGAACGCGAGAATATCTGCAAATACCTGGATATGCCATTGCAGCATATATCCGATGATATGTTGAAGAGCATGCGAAGAGGGATTACCAAACAGAAGACCCTGGATCTGGTTCGCGAGGTGAGGGAACGTGTTCCCGGCATAGCCCTCCGTACAACGTTGATCACCGGATACCCTGGTGAAACCGAAAAGGATTTTGAAGAAATGTGTGAATGGGTGAGTCAGACGCGATTCGATCGTCTGGGTGTTTTTCCGTACTCACACGAAGAAAATACACACGCCTTTCAGCTCATTGACGATGTGCCGGACGATACAAAGCGGGAGCGGGCTGAAGTCGTAATGTCCATACAGCAACGCATCTCCGCTGAACTCAAC
>CAYWDY010000171.1:0-5439 GCA_964455985.1 uncultured Flavobacteriales bacterium | reverse complement strand
GGTAGGATTGGCAGTACTAAGAACAATAGTATTGTTGCTGAAATCACCGAAAGAGGGACCTGCAGTCATTTTGACCCCATAGTTGGTGAACGAGGAAAGTGCAGTAGCCGTAAAGTTGCTGGCCGTGATTCGCGTGATGATATTATTATAAAAACGCATGGAGTCGCAAGAGGTGGAGCCGGAAAAAAGGACACCGTAAGAACCGTATCCACCGATGTTAGGTTGCTTGACGTCGTGGATGTAGTTGTTGTAGATCTTAGCGCCGAAGTTCACAGTTCCGATTTCGAATCCGGCGATGGAGGCTGCATAACCGGTCGTGCCCGGATCACCCATACCGACTACTTCGTTGTTACGGACAATGGCGGCTTGGGCTTCCGAGGTGGCGGTATTGGACATAATAATAGAACGTGATCCGATGTTTCCGGCTGCCGTATTGTCACCGAACACGTTACCGGTGATCTGAAGACCGGTGTTGGGATACGTAGAAGAAGCACCTACTGCCCAGATACCATGATAACAGCGGGTGATCAGGTTATTCTCGAAACGGTTGTTGATGGAACTGTAACCACCGGTAGCCAACGAGGAGGTCGAGTAATTCGACATGTTGATACCATAGGTAACAGTTGTTCCGTTGGAGACACGGTTACCGGTAATGATACAGTTCCTGATGGTATTGTTATTGGCACCGTTTGCTCCCAAGGTGCTTGCAGAGCTGACTCGAATACAAGCAGCAATCGTGGCTGAGGTGGAAGGAAATGATATGGTGAGGTTACGAGTACCGGCAAACGTTGGATCGTCACCGTCTATGGTTACATTATCCGCACCGTTCAACTCGATAATAGCACGGCTGGCTGTAGGAGTAGCTGCCCCAGAGATGGTGTAGTTTCCGCCAAACGGCTCAATCCTCACGCTAGTATAATTGGAGGGTGAGGTGCTTGCCGCAAGAGCGGTGGGAGAAGCGGGCTCGGTGGTGTTGGCGACGATGCGGATCAAAACCGCTCCCTGGTGCGTACCGGCGTTAATGGCCGCGAAGGCAGCACTGACGGTAGTGTAGGTGGTTGGACCTGCAGTACCGGCGGTAGCTGTTACAGAGACTTGGGCGTTGGCCACACTGGTGGTGAGGAAGGCAGCAGCCACAAGGGCGGCAGTCATCCAACGATTGAACAGCTTGGCTGTCCGGGTCGAGTAATTGTTCGGATTCATGGTATGTGATTTGATTTGTGTGTTTCGATACATGTTCTGATTCGTTAAAACTACAAGACCCGCCGGTTCGTTCTTCGTAGAGCGACGCAGCGGGGATATTAAGACAGAAATCAACGTGGAAAGTAGCGATGTGTTCACGTGTGTTCCGAGTTCAGAGTGGTTAATAATTTATCGTTAGTGCGAGGGAAAACCCTGCCTGTTGATACAATTTTGGGAATTTATATTGGTCGAGTCAAGGTCGTTTTATCAACGGAATGTTGAAAAGTCGAGGTCTTGTACGCGTTTATCATGATTTAGGTCACACCAAGATGGAAAAAGAAGAATCGAAAAGCAATCAATTGTCTTGAAATTCTTACGCGTTTTTGGTGAACGTATCGATTTGGGTGGTGAAAGAAAATGCTAAAAAAGACCACAAAGCGAAACCCAGCGTTGCAAAAAACCGGGCAAGTCTTACAAGATAGGTGTACACTACCAGACAAAATCATGACAGCGCATCTGTCGATTTGTCGTTTATCAAGGTTCGTGCCAACAGTCTGTAATTTAGATGAGGATGAGGAGAGGGGATTAACAGAGTAGTTCAAAGTTCAAAGTTCAAAGTTCAGAATTGAGGGGCGGAGTCCACGCGTGCGTGAACCGCATGCGGAATTGACCAAGACAGAGAACAGATTTCAAAGAGACAGCATGCGGTTTGGCGCGTGGTGTCCTTTTAGTGAGCAGAAACAGAAGCAGAGCGAGTGAACAGAAACCGGATGCGGGCGGAATCCACGCGTGCGGGAACCCTTAAAAACCGATGTTCGCACCAACCGTCAAGGTCGTCTTCTGACCCCGGAAATAAGGCTGAGAATACTCTTCATCCATAGCGCCTGAATGGTCGGAAATCAGCACCCCGGCGAAGACCCAGGCACCGACGACTGGCTGGTATCGGACGCGGGCTTCCAGATCGCTGGACTCCCAAAGCACCTCCTCCAAAAAGGGCAATCCCTTACCCGATCCCGCCGTTCCCGACTGCCCGGTATAGGGATACTCAGGACCCTTTTCAGCCCCGGTCCAGCTGACCTCCGCCCACCAATGCTCGCTCGGTTTATACCCCAACGAGAGGTAGTACTCCCGGCTGTTATCCCCCAAGTAATGCCCCAGTCCGAAACTGCTGGACGTGTAGTCGGCTGTACTTATATAATGTCGGTAAGTCACCGGTCTGGTCAGCGTCGCCTCCGCCGTCAGGAACAGATTCTCCAGGATCAGATTGCTCGCCCTACCCCCTACTTTCAAGGAAATGAAATTCGACTGCTTGTCCTTATCAAAGGCATCACCCAGAGCCAGCTCATCAATAAAGAGAGTACCGTACAGATGAAGGTTTCGGATGTTACGACTGGATACATTAAAGAAGAGTTGCGAGTTCTCGCCCAGCTGGTTGCCCAGGTTGGAATAACCGTTTAGGGATCGGTCGGCCGACTTATAGAAGAGGAAAGGAATGAGGTAGGCAGGGTTAACGCCCTCGTCACTGTACACAATACTGTTACCCACGGAGAACCGGAAGTTGGAAAAGGGGGTCACCGTCAAGAGGTCCGAAGCCAGGTATTTGGGTCGCATCACCAACCGGCTGGAAGTGCCGTTGGAGTAGATCCGGGCGCTGTCGATCTCGTCCGATTTCAGCCAAGCATGGAAATAATGGAACTCCAGCCACCGGCAGGGAGTCATCTCGAATTGGATGGAAGGATAAACCGGCGCCCGGCCGGACAGCAAGTTCGAGCCATGGTAATTGTCTCCCCAGGCAATCTGATCCATGACGATGGATGCACTCCCCCACTTCCACCCGTAGCGGATGAATCCGCGGGTCTCGTCGTAATCGCCCCCACCATTATTATCCGGCTTATAATTGGAGGTCGGGAATTGGTTCAGGTATTCGGGTGATGTCAGTCGGCTGCTTTCGTGGTGATCCCGGAGACTCCCGGAAAAGCTGAGGTGCTTCCCGACGCGTCCGTAGGCCACAGCCCCTCCCCACCTCCGGTAAAAGTTCCCGGAATCATTACTCGAAAAGGAATAGCCCACCGCGGGGGTCAGTTCCATATAAAAGAGACTGTCTGTATAGGAATAATAGACCCAGTCGAGCTGAGAGCCCGAACGGTTAGTATTGGTGGCCGAAGTTTCGGACTGGGCAGTGCGGACCAACTGTTGCCCGGTATCCCCGGAGCCGACCAAGGAGACGTGATAGCGGACCGCATACCAATCCAGTTGGCGTTGTTGACGGGCATTGAGCAGCTCCCGGTGCCATGAGGCTTCGAGTAGTTTCGCCTCCATGAGCTCACGGGTATAGGGCTTTACCGCCGTATTCAGCGAAATAGCGTGGCTATTGGCCAATTCATCCAAAAAATCATAGAGATCCACATCATACAGATGCTGGGCCCGAGAACTTCCAGACATCCCAAGCATCAGGACTAGGACAAAAACGATCCGTTTCATGGAAGGATGAAACGAAGCGACTGGAAAATGGTTGCCGGTCGGCGGTTCGCGGTCGGCAGTTCGCGGTCGGCAGTTCGCGGTCGGCAATTCGCGGTCGGCGGTCGGCGGTTCGCAGTCAGCAGTCAGCGGTCAGCGGTCGGCGGTCGGCGTTTAGGGGTTCAGGGGTTAAGGGGAAAAACAACGATATGAGGGTTAGAAAGAGAAAGAGAAACAGAAACAGTGCGAGTGAACAGAGAGTTAATGCGGGCGGAGTCCACGCGCGCGTGAACCGCATGCGAAACTAACTATGACCGTGAACAGATTTCAATGCGACAGCATGCGGTTTGGCGCGTGGTGTCCTTTTTTGGTTACTTTTTTGGACAAGCAAAAAAGTAACAAGAAAAGGCATTAAGAGTGTCAGAAACAGAGCGAGTGAGCAGAAAGAGAAACAGAAACAGAAACAGAGCGAGTGAGCAGTGTTGGAAACTGACCCTGGAAAGGGAAACCAAACTTACTTCGAACGAGCGCGGCGGAAAAAGATATTCCAGAACGCTTTACAGAGATATCGGGTGTCGGTCCAAACCGGGTGCTTCTCGTGTTGAAGAAGGTACCGCATCTCCGATTGCTGGATTTCATCCAACGTCTTGGGCATGTCCGCGTAGTAGGGCGGAATCAAGCCCGGCTTGTGACGCAGCCGGATGGCTTTCAACTCATCAGAATACAAAGAAAGGTACTGGGCCGATAACGGACGTACGCCTACCAGTTTCAGATCACCGGTGAAGAGGTTGATGACCATCGGCAACTCATCGAGCCAGTAGCGACGAGCGAAACGACCCAACGTCGATACCCTAAAATCGTCGCGCAACTTGCCGCCTTCGGCCAGCTGGTTTTTCTCGTACACGTATTGCTGGATGAATTCCGAGTAGGAATGCATCGTACGCAGCTTGAAAACGAAAATGGTCTTGCCGCCTTTACCTTGTCGACGCATCCGGAAAATAGGACCGTATTTTTTCTCCGCCATAAACAGCGGCTCCTTCTCTTTACGGGCAACGATATATAACACTCCACCAATGACCTTGTGATCCAGCACGGAAAAACCGGCTGCATACAACCGTCCCAGGGACTCGGTTTTGGACATGGCCTTGTCACGGTCCTGGAATACCCGACGACAGACCTGATGACTGACCGGAAGCTTGGGCAACACGCGCTTGACGAAATAATCCGCCAACATCACGAAGTAATTGAGTGCAAATGGATAACGCTTGAGGATACGTTGCTTCCGGAAATACTTGGTCTCGGCGCAAGCCACGAACAACGCGTCGTCCTCCAACTGTTTGTTAACCTCCGACAAGAAATGATTAAGCTCCCGGACGTCATTCATCCGTTTGAGGTTGACAATCGCCGTGTGTTTTTCCGCCGATTGAATACTCTCCACAATGGACGTACGCAATAACAACACCCGCTTGTCCGACAAGGAGACGAAGCGCGAGACATAGTCACGCACTGCCTTGTCCATCCCACCGATCTTTTCCAGGTGCGGACGAGGCGCGTACTTCTTCTTCTTGACGGGTCGGTTAACCGGCGCAGCCAAGGCGTTACCAGCGGAAGCAATTCCGTTGCTTAAAAAGCGCAGGGTTGATCGCCTGCGTGATGCTCCGTTTTCGTTTTCTCGTTTCATCTTACTCTTCCTCCTGAGGGATAAACCCCGTGGCGGTGACAACTTATCGTGCAATCGGTGCACTACCGTATTGCCTTCTTTTTCGAATAAGGCAGCAATCGGTTTCCAAAGTGTAAGAG
>CAYWDY010000170.1:3355-5439 GCA_964455985.1 uncultured Flavobacteriales bacterium | reverse complement strand
CGGATTCATAACAAGCCAGCGTAGGTTGTGCAGGCTGTGTGCCCGTTACGTCCCAAGAACAGGTGTTCGTATTGAACGTAGCTGATTCATAGCAAGCCAGCGTAGGCTGTGCAGGCTGTGTGCCGGTTACGTCCCAAGAACAGGAGGTCAAATTGAAGGAAGCTGTTTCGTAGCAAGCCAGGGAAGGTTGTGCAGGCTGAGTGCCAGTAACATCCCATTGACAGGTCTGAGCGTTAAAGGAAGCAGACTCATAGCAAGCCAAGCTGGGCTGTTGAGGCTGTGTTCCGGTAACTTCCCACTGGCAGCTGGAAACGACGAAAGTCGCCGTTTCATAACAGGCGACTGTAGGTTGCTGTGGGGCCGGATCAATGGTCAGGTTCAAGGTAACTGTGCTATCACAGCCACCGGCACTGACCAACACTGCCGTATACGTTCCGCTTTCTGTGTATGTGGTATTATTGGCCGACCACGTATAAGACGCACATGCGGTAGCGCTAGCTGAACCGGTTATTTCAGCAGGCTCGATCAACGTTACATCGCTGCTGGCCGTACAACCTGCAGCGTCTGTTACCGTCAAATCATAATGCCCCGGATCCAAATTACTGATGGCAGCAGAAGTAGCTCCATTGGACCAAGTGTAAATGAACGGAGGTAATCCGTTGCTGACAATGGATGCAGCACCGCCAGTCGCAGAGCCGGCACAGGTCGGATTAATCCCGTTGATGGTAACCGATAGAGCACAAGCAGGCGCATTGACCATGGCAGAATCAGTTACCGAACAACCGTTGTCATCCGTAACCGTTACTGAAACAGATCCAACAGAAAGGCCAGAAGCAAACGTATTCGTGGATCCGTTTGACCATAAATAAGAGTAACCGTTAGCAACCACTCCACCGGAAACCATGGCAAAGGCTTCCCCATCGTTAGCGCCTAATACAGAGGGGGGATTGGTATTGATGGTGAGTGTGAGCGCTTCAGGCTCAACCAAGGTAACGAACTCGATGGCCACGCATGCAGAAGCATCCGTTACGGTGAGCTGATAGATTCCGGGATCAAGATTATTGACAGCAGCACTGGTGGCTCCGTTTGACCACTGATAAGTGTATGGTGCATTTCCATTGGAAACCAGGGCCACGGCTGAACCTGTTGCCGTTCCTGCACAGGCAGGGTTTAAGCCGTTGATTTGTACTGCGAGTGCACACTGAGAAAGATTTACAAAACCGGAATCAGTAACGGAACAACCATTATCATCCGTAACTGTTACACCGATCCATCCTACCGGAAGCCCGGTTACGCTTACATAGTTGGAGCCATTGGTCCAAGCATATGAATAACCGTTCAAGGCCGTACCTCCAGATACCACAGCGAAAGCTTCTCCATCAGAGGCGCCATTGGCAGAAACCGAATTCGTACTGACTTCCAACGAAAGACTGACTGGTTCTTCCAAGGTTACGTAGGCGACATCCACACATCCGGCCGCATCGGTAACGGTCAATTGATAGATTCCGGGGTCCAAGTTGTTAAGTGTAGCCGATGAAGCACCATTTGACCAGGAATATACATATGGCGGCAGACCGTTGGATACCAAGGCTGAGGCCGTGCCAGTAGCTGAGTTGGAACATAAAGGATCAGTTCCCGTGGCTGAAATGGAAAGTTGGCAGGAAGGAGGATTGACAAATCCACTAGCGGAAGCCGAGCAACCGTTATCGTCCGTCACATTCAGGCCTACCCAGCCGGTCGACAGACCGTTTGTGCTTGAATACGTTGAACCGTTAGACCACAGATAGTTGTAGTCGTTGGATACTGTACCACCAGCAACCATGGCGAAAGCCTCACCATCATTGGAAGAGGGTGTGGATGTCGGATTGGTGTTGACCGACACATTTAGCGCAGAAGGTTCGAAAACCGTCGCTGTAACTGAGGCTGTGGTTCCATCCGCATCGGTTACAAGAACCGAATAAGATCCTGCCTGCAATCCGCTGATGTCCTCTGTGATTGATCCGTTGCTCCACAAGTATGTGAACGGAGCGGTGCCACTGCTGACTTGAAGGTCGATGGATCCGTTGGAGCCTCCGTGACAAGTC
>CAYWDY010000170.1:0-3345 GCA_964455985.1 uncultured Flavobacteriales bacterium | reverse complement strand
TCACAGGGTTCACCGAATTAACCGTTACAGTTACTCCTGTAAGGACAACGTTGTCCGATGGGTCCGAAGCAGATGCATTGACCACCGTTAACGTAACTCCACAAAGCAATGAGAGGTACAGTAGAACTTGTTTCATGAGCGTATTTGTGTTTGATGATTTACAGCGTGGTTGTCCAACGACATAGAGACGAATAAGGAACAGCACACACGACATTCCCACGAGCGGAAACCGTGTGCAATCCCTACCAATCCCTGGTTTATGTCAATAGACATGATACGAATGGATGATTTTAATGACTATTTGACGGGATAAAACTAGGTCCCGCAACCCACAATTTAATGCAATAATGCCCCTGCACTTACAATTTTTGGTTATCTGGTGGTTGTATTTTGGTAAACGTATGATTTTGTTCCATGAAGCGTCTGAAATATTTTTAACAAATAGGTATTTACACTCATTGACATTCGGTTTAGTAGTGGTTATACCCTATGTTAATTTACTGAAGTCCAATATCATATTGGGTTACGGGAAGGAGGGGGTTAGGTTGCCTTTGGATGTTTATAAATGGAACCCCGTGTCAAGAACCATGAATTGAAAAAAGGCCGCTAAATAGGGCGGCCTTCGAAATGAATCAGATTCGTTGATTATTCCTTACTCGATAATTACGGTCTTGACAACTTTACCTGATTTATTACCATTCAAAGACAACCAATATGCACCTGGGTTAAGCGCCGACAAATCCACCTCGTGATGGTTTTCTCCGATGTTGGTGACTGCATGTTGTTGTAAGACGACCCTGCCAGACACATCGGTCATTCGGATATCCAGGAGTTCTTCGTTGTCCAATTTGAAGTCCACGTTGATGCGATCGCTGGTGGGATTAGGGTAAATCTTGGCCTCAAAGCTGCTGGTAGCGGGATCGGACATTCGACAGGCTATGGAAACAGCCAACGTTCTGGATCCGGAGATACCACAATCATTCTGAGCTTTTATTACCACGTTACCCCCAATTGTACCCCATGCAATGATTGCCGTAGAAGAGGAGGACAGTGCTCCCGTCAACACAGTAGCACCCGCGGGAACCACGATCTGGTAAGCAGTTGCGCCTGGTACCGGTGCCCACGAATAGATTTCCGTAGCTCCCGCACAAACTCCGGTTGGTCCTGAAATGACCCCCGGAGGTGCCGGTGCTCCCGTTAACGTAGCACAACGGTCGAATCCACCGCCACAACCGCTATTACCGCGGACACACAATTGACCACCCGAAAAGGTGTTGGAGAAGGACAAGGTTATCGTATTGGAATTTACTGATCCGATCGCCGTGGCGCCGGAGGGGAGCGTCCAAGTATACCCTGCAGTAGCATTGGGCATCGCAGGTACCGAGTATGTATAAACCTGCCCGCAAACACCGGTCAAAGGATCACCGGAAATATTACCTGGTGTACCAATCTTACCGGTTGAGAGGTTTTTGCAACGAATAGCACTGGCGACACCGCAACCGTTGGTAGCCGTTACACAAATGGTTCCGGTGACGAAACTGGAGGTTGTCGTTACGTTGGCTGACAATCCACTTCCGACTATGCTCAAACCAGTTCCAGTAGCCGTCCATTGATAGGTGCCTCCGCTGGCCACAGGGGCAATCGAATAGGCATTACTGCTTGAACCGGGACAGATATACGTTGCCCCGTTTATGGCACCGGGTAAGGGTGGTGCAGCATTCAGTAAAAGTGTCCTGGCACCACCCGCGGAGCCACAGGAGGTCAACGCACTGACAGACAACGTGCTTCCAGCAAATCCCGTCTGGAATTCGACATCAGTCGTGGGCTGAGTGGTAGTGATGGTTTGTAAGCCGTTAGAAAATTCAGTCGCTCCCGTTATGTTCCATCGATAACCGCTTGCACCTTGTACTGCAGGAACAGAGTAGGTTTGCGTAACGCCCGGACAACCACCCGCGATTCCGATGATCGACCCCGGAGTACTGACACTGTAACGGATCCAGATGCATTTTGTGTTCGGCGATGTACCACAGCCGCTAAACGAATTCACGCAAACGTTCCAACCGGAAGATCCACCGGAAGGCGCAGCCGTGAAAGTGAGTGATACGCTAGGCGTCGTGCTGACATAGGGACCAGGTTGGCCATTGAATAGCACTCCTCCAGCCGGACTTGTCCACGTGTAACCAGCTGCTCCTGCAACCGTTGATGCCGTGATAGTTCCCGTACCACCGATACAACCTGCATCGGAAGCGCTAAGAATGGTGATGGTTCCACTCGGAATGGCATCCCAAACAAAAGATTTCTGGGTGCATGCCGTCGTGTTGCAGGTTCCTTGAGCACGGACGAAATACTGAACCGTTCCCGCCGTGTTCTCGTTCACCGTAACGGATGTACCCGTGCCGATTGGTGATCCGGACCCGCAGGCTCCTTTATACCATACCCATTGACCACCTGTTCCCAGACTACCGCCGCTGAGCGCCAATGTCACTGAGCTGCCTACACAACCGGCCAAGGCACTACTGTTGATCGCAGTTGCAGCTACACTGGCAGTTTGTGTCGTGGCAACAGAAGCTGACGCCGTTGCTGTACATCCGTTGGCATCGGTCACTGTGAACGTATACGATCCTGCCGTCAATCCCGTCTGCGATCCTGTGCCGGTGTAAGGGGCTGAACCTCCCGTGGCTCCGACAAGCACGGAACCATCGGCAGCCTGAGGACACGTTTCTTGGGTATTGGTTGTTGCTGTAACTGAAACAGCCGAAGGTTGCGCAACCGAAACAGAAGCCGTACCAGTACAACCGTTGGCATCCGTTACCGTGTAGTTATAATTTCCGGCCGATACGGTAAATGAACCGTCGCCCGAATAACTTCCTGTTCCACCAGAAGCCGATACAGTCACTTGACCGGTTCCACCGTTACACAAGACAGGGGTTGAAGTCGTTGCAGTGACAGAAACCGCCGTCGGTTCAGTCAGTACGCCAGAAGCCACTGCGGTGCAACCGTTGGCATCGGTGACCGTGAACGAGTAGGCACCGGCTGAACGGGTGAAGTTGCCTGTGCCGGTGTAACCTGAGGTACCGCCAGATGCAGTTACGGCTACCGTAGTGGTTCCGCCGTTGCAGCTGATGCTTCCTTCCGTGGCAGAAGCTGTCAATGCAGATATTGGTTCACTCAGAGAAATGGAAGCGGTAGTTGAACATCCGTTGGCATCAGTAACCGTGTAGGTATAGTAGCCGGCTGATTCCGTGAATGTTCCTGTTCCCACATAGGGCGTAGTGCCACCGCTAGCGGAAACGGTCACGGGAGAGGTCCCGCCAAAGCAGGCCACATCATTACCCGTGGCCGTAG
>CAYWDY010000169.1:0-5481 GCA_964455985.1 uncultured Flavobacteriales bacterium | reverse complement strand
ATCGGAAGGGCGGCGTGTAGGGTAAGAGTTTCTTCGCCTGTGTAAATCTCGGGGGTCGGCGTACTATTAAAAAGTATCAGTCCTTCCAGTCCAACTACATCATCACGCAGACAGTGTCTGACACACTGGGTTGCACGAGTACCATTTCGACATCGATTTATTCAAACAGCCAGGAACCGGTGTTGGTCACCGAAACCGACGTTTGCGGCTTGGATACGCTGAACTTCTTCACCAGCATCCGGAATTACGCCGCCTATGTTTGGCATTTCGGTGACGGCGACTCTTCTACACTAGCTAATCCGACACACGCCTATACAACAGAAGGCACCTTTTACCCTACGCTGACCACCTACGATGCATCGGGATGCACGCAGACATTCCAAGCTCCGGCAATCACCGTCAGCTTGCCGGCAGCCGCCTTCTCCACCTTGAATCCACGACAAGGCTGCAACCGGTTAGCCATCAATTTTACGAACCAATCCGTGAATGCGGATCAATATTCATGGGACTTCGGCGACGGCGTATTATCGACAGCGACGAATCCCTACCACGTATACATGGGTGCAGGCAGATACGACGTTTCCCTTACGGTGATGCGCGGCAACTGCGTCAGTAGAAAAACTGAAATCCAATGGATACGTGTCGATACGGCTTATGCTGCTTTCACCATTTCGGCCCCCAACCGTTGCATTCCGCTTCAGGCTCAATACCAAGACCTGAGCGCCAATGCAGTCAGCTGGAGTTGGACGTTTGCCAACGGTGATACCAGCACCATGCAAAATCCCCTGCACGTGGAAATGGGATTCATTCCTCGTCCTGTTGTATTGAGCATTATCGATGCCAACGGATGTAGGGACACTGCGCAAGCTCTTCCTTTGAAAACACTGGAAGCGGATATCCGCGCCGACAGCGTTTCCGGCTGTATCCCGCACACCGTGAATTTCCGCGGCTGGATTTTCAGCGCCTATCAATATTTCTGGGACTTTGGAGATGGAACCACCTCCACTGCATCTGACCCCCAGCACACGTACACCACAGCTGGAAATTACGATGTCACACTGATCGTGACTTCGCACCCGGCCAACGGCGGTTGCTCGGACACGATGCATATTCCCGCGTTCATCCATGCGCTGGAACCTGTAGCCGAATTTTCTACCACAGACATCTATGCGTGTGCTCCTTCCATTGTCAACTTCAGCAACAACTCCGTATTCGCTGATACCTATTTCTGGGATTTCGGAGACGGTTCGACTTCTACCAACGATACCGCCTCGCACATTTATGAGCACCCCGGAATTTACAGTGTCTCGTTGGTAGCCAATTCTTCCTTCGGGTGTGGCGATACGTTGGTCCGCAACCAATATATCCGTGTCTTAGGCCCTGAGACCCAATTCACCGCCTCAGGTTTTGAAGGATGCTCGCCCTATGAAGTAACCTTTACCGACCAATCGGTGAATGCTACGCAATGGATGTGGTCTTTCGGTGACGGATATACCTCAACGGTCCAGCACCCGGTTCATACTTACCAAGACACGGGTTCATTTACCGTGGCACTTGTGACCACTGACACCTCGGGATGTAGCGCATTCTATGAAATGCCGCGTCCAATCGTAGTTCACCCTACTCCTATCGCTGACTTTTCGGCTCCTGATTTCCGCGGATGCCAGCCGTTTACGGCGCAAGTGGCTAATCTATCGCAGTATTACGAATCATGCCAATGGAATTTCGGTGACGGCAGCTCTTCGACGGACCCTAATCCGTCACACAGTTATACCCAATCCGGAAACTATTGGATTACCCTGATAGCCACCAACTCGTTTGGCTGTTCAGATACGATGCGATCACCCACGCAGATGGAAATATTATCCTCCCCTGTGGCCGATTTCTCCGTGGCTATGGGAACGGGATGCTCGCCACTACAGACTGCGTTTTATGACCGTTCTTACAATACCACCAATGCATCCTATGCCTGGGATTTCGGGAACGGAACTCAATCCGGATCACCTTCCCCCTTGGCTACCTATATAGAACCAGGAGCGTACACGGTGATACTTACCGTAACGAACAGCAACGGTTGCTCATCTTCAGATACATGCTCTGGCTGCATTCAGGTGGCTGATACACTTCCGCCGCCTGAGACCAAAATCCTGAGTGTATCCGTCCTGTCCAATACTTCTGTAGAAATCATTTGGGAAAACAGTGCTGCCCGCGACTTAGCCGCCTATCTCGTATACCGGTATAATCAGAATACCCGATTCTATGATTTGATTCATACGGTGAACAATCCCCAGAATACAGGCATGTCGTTGACCTCTTCCTACCAAGACGAGGGACTGAACACGCTGAGTGAGACCTACACCTATAAAGTGCAGGCCATCGACCGCTGCGGATATGCCATACCGTTAGACTCCTTGAATGCGCATACGACAGTCAATATTTCATCCTATGCCGTTGGCACGGACATTCAAGTCAACTGGACACCCTACGGAGGTTGTCCCGTAGCCACCTATCAGATTTTCCGGGGAGTTTTAGGAGAACCCTTGAATTACCTGGCCACCGTACCTGGCAACTCCTATTCCTACTTGGACACTGCCTTCGGTTGTCCGTTTACTTACTCCTACCGTGTCCTTGCCACTGATTTGTGCGGAAACATCTATACATCCTACAGCGACACCTCTGTGACAAAACCGCTGGATATCTATAGCGACCAAAAAGTAGAAGTGGTACGCTCCACCGTCGTGGATAATGAATATGTGCTCACCGAATGGAAAGCTCCAACCATACTGCCAGAGCAGGTGTTGCAGTATGACATATTCCGATCGACAGACAATTCCAACTTCAGCTTCCTGACCTCGGTCGGACCACAGCAGACCGATTTCAGCGACCACCAGGTAGACGTCCAGCAGAACCGTTATTATTATAAAATTCAAGTCATCAACACCTGCGGCATCGACGAAGACCTGAGCACCAACACCTCCACCATCGTGTTGAGGGGTGATATGGACGAGGGAAGAAGGGTTTATCTGCAATGGAGCCCCTATGACGGCTGGGAATCAGGTGTGGAGTACTATGTCATTGAAAAGAAAGACGGATCCGGCAATTGGATGCGACTCAAACAACTACCTGGAAATACAACCCAATACGATTACCAGGAATAAAAAACACCGTTCATCTCATCCCCCCCCGAATGGTTGAAAAGGGAAGTCCGATGTGGCTTCCTTTTTCTTTTTACTTTTGAGCCCATGCGGCCCATTACCATCCTTTTCCTTCTGGTGATTTATGTCGTATTCCAATTCTGCTGGTGGGCGTATTTGTTGGTTGATTTGAACACGGAAGTGTACGAGCACAAAATCGAGCTCGTTCGTCTTACCGGTAATGCTTCGCCCGCTGTTACAGCGCTGGAAGAATCACAACTTCTCGATAAAATTTCGCAACGGAAAAAGATGGTGCTGGGAGAAGGCTTGGTCTTCCTGTCGTTGCTTATTTGGGGTAGCATCGTCACCTACCGTTCCTTCCGGCGTGACTTCGAGTTGGCTCGTCTGCAAAAGAATTTCCTGTTATCCATCACCCACGAGTTCAAGTCTCCGCTGGCTTCCATCCGTTTATACCTGGAGACCCTAAAACGTCATGACCTGGATCAGGAGAAAGAATCCCGATTCATCCAAAGCGCCTTGCAGGATACGGACCGTTTGAACCAATTGGTGGAAAATGCCCTTCTAGCCAATCTCATCGATCACGAAGGGCACTTCTTTTCGCAAGAACCAGTAGCGTTCTCCCACTTGGTGGAAGAATGCGTTCGGATGTATCAGTCGAGACCTGGGTTCCCCGAAATCCGGCTTGAACTTGAGCAACACCTGCAGCTGACCGGAGACCGAAGTGCTCTTTTGACACTACTCAGCAATCTGATTGAGAATGCAGCGAAATATTCACCCGAAAAAACTCCGGTAATCGTTTCTGTCGGTCGAAATCCGGAAGGGATTTTTCTTCGCGTGGCGGACACCGGAATAGGAATCCGAGACGAAGAGAAATCCAAGATCTTCCAGAAATTCTATCGGTCCGGAAATGAAGAGACACGCAGTACCAAGGGTACTGGACTCGGACTTTATCTCGTGAAGTATATCGTGGAAGAGCATCATGCCAGGATCAAGGTCAGTGACAATCACCCTCGAGGAACCATTTTTGAAGTTGTCTTCCGTACGTTGTCATGAGCTTTACCGGAATTCATCGTATCTTTAAGGTATCAAATGAAAAACGGAAAAGTCGTATTGATTGTCATGGACGGCTGGGGCAAGGGCCCACTTAACGCCTCCAACGCTATATTCAAGGCCAAAACCCCGTTCATCAGTTCGCTCTACAAAAACCATCCTCATGCTGAATTGCTGACGTCTGGCGAAGACGTCGGGTTACCCGACGGTCAGATGGGAAATTCGGAGGTGGGTCACTTGAATATCGGTGCCGGGCGCATCGTCTATCAAGACCTGGTGCGTATCAACCTCGCCATTCGCGACGGTTCATTCCTCCAACAGCCGGTACTGCTCGACGCCATCAACTACGCAAAAAAAGAAGGCCGTAATATTCACCTGATGGGATTGGTTTCAGACGGTGGTGTGCACAGCCATCTAGAACACTTGAAATCGCTCTGTGACCTTTGTCACCAACATGACTTTTCCCATGTTTTCATCCACGCCTTCCTTGATGGAAGGGACACGGATCCTAAGAGCGGTAAAAGGTACGTCTCCGATTTGATGCAGCATCTAAACCACAGCTCCGGACGTATTGCTACCCTAATCGGCCGATACTATGCCATGGATCGAGACAGACGTTGGGAACGGGTGAAGCTGGCGTATGACTTGTTAGTTCATGGAAACGGAAAGGCATTCACCGATCCGCTGGAGGCCATTCAGTCGTCGTACGACGAAAACGTTACTGACGAATTTGTAAAGCCGGTTGTCATCACCGACGGACAAGGACCTGTCGCATCTATTTCCCCGGGTGATGTTGTGATCTGCTTCAATTTCCGGACTGACCGGTGTCGTGAAATCACGCAGGTGCTCACACAAACCGATATGCCTGAATTCAACATGGCACGAATGGATTTGCATTACGTGACGATGACTAACTACGACGACTCTTTCCAAAACGTAAACGTCGTTTACGATAAAGACCATTTGAACAAGACGTTGGGCGAAGTAGTGGCTGAAAACGGAAAGTCACAAGTACGTATCGCAGAGACTGAAAAATACCCCCATGTGACATTTTTCTTCTCCGGAGGGCGCGAGGAACCGTTTGCCAGGGAATCGCGTATTCTCGTTCCTTCTCCCAAAGTAGCCACCTACGATTTACAACCTGAAATGAGTGCTAAAGAGGTAACTGATCGGATGTGTGAGGCCTTGAGTCAGAGTGCACCCGACTTCGTTTGCCTGAATTTCGCCAATTGTGATATGGTTGGACACACGGGTGTTTTCGACGCTGTGGTAAAAG
>CAYWDY010000168.1:0-5520 GCA_964455985.1 uncultured Flavobacteriales bacterium | reverse complement strand
GAAATTTGCAGCCCAGCGGCTTGTGCGCACAGTGCTCCGGCAGCGAACAATAAGGAGTCTCCGGGAAGGAAGGGAGTGAATACCAAGCCGGTCTCACAGAAAATGATCAGCGCCAGAATAGCGTAGGTCATTCCTGCATACTCGCCCGTGATAACTACCAGATGCTGGTCGATATGAAGGACAAAGTCAATCGCTTGACGTAATAAATTCATTGCAACATAAAGGCGAAAAAATCGCTCGTATTAAATTAGCTCCGAATCAAAAGTAATCTTTTAGTACGAATTATGTATGAGCAAACACATTATTTTTGCACTTTGAGACAGAATGTACAAAGTTGGCGAAAAGGTCAGGTTCTTAAACGAATCGGTTGAAGGGGTTGTTCGTGCAAAGCACGCCAATGATCGTTTGGAGATCGAAGATGATTTCGGGTTTACTCGGTTCGCTTCCTCCCAAGAAGTGGTTGCCATCGGTCTCGTTTGGAATGATTCCCAAGTCGATCAACCTAGTCAAGAATTAGATGTAGTACCTGAGCCGGTAGTTGATCCCATAGGGAAGAGACAAGAGTTCATTCCCTTTTTACAAGACGAGGAAGCATTGTTTGTGGTTGCTCAATTGGTGCAACCGACTAAAGTGCTTACCTCAGACATTCGTCTATGGTTGGCAAACTTGTCCGGATTCGAGATTCGTTTCCTCATGACTCGTTGCAACGGTGAGTTGCGATCGCATCCTGTGACGGGTGATCTTGCTCATGGACAAGAGTTGGAGTTAGGGGTCTTTACCCAAGATCAATTGCATTTGGTTGAATCGTTGGAATTTCAATTCTTGCTTTTCAGGTCAGAACCTTTTCGAGTCCGCATGCCGTTGGTCAAGACGTTAGACCTTCGCCGCACGGATTGGATCAAAGCGGTGGGAAATCCAACGCTGGATAATTGTCTGACTTTTCCGCTCTTGGTATTCAGAGAAGAACAGGTCGATATCTCGGACTTACTAAAACGGTTTTCACACGGCGAAGAAAAGATCAGAGAGCGCGAAAGTGTCCGGCAGAAACGGAAATCCGAATTCACGGTATTGAACAAAGAGCGTGTCATCGATCTACACTTTGAGGAGCTGACCAAAGATACCGCCGGCTGGACTCCCGCCTTGATGATCGCTCATCAGTTGGAAGTCTTCGAACGAGAAATGGATCGGGCTTTAGTGGACCACCTTCACCGTATCACTTTCATTCACGGTGTAGGCAGTGGACTGTTGCGAAGCGCGATACGGGAAGAGTTGAAGAAGTACGACAATATTCGTTTCTCAGATGCCCCACCGGAGAAGTATGGCAACGGGGCCACTCAAGTAGATTTCCAATGAGCCCCTTGACCCAAATTCATCAGGAGAACAGCCAAAAGGTGGCTATCATGCGTCGGGTGCTCTTCGTCGGTTTACTACTGACGACAGCTAAATTCCTGGCGTTCTGGCTGACCCATTCCAACGCGATTCTCACTGACGCTTTGGAGTCCATCATCAATATCATCGCCGCGTCGTTCGCGTTGTATTCCCTGACCTATTCCGCCCGTCCTCGGGATGATGATCATCCCTATGGGCATGGAAAGGTGGAATACTTGGCCGTTGGGTTTGAAGGCGGATTGATTTTTTTCGCCGGAGCCGGAATGATCGGCAAAGCTATCTACTCGTATTTCCATCCCATTCCGATCTCCCGGCTGGATGTCGGTCTGGTCATCACCTTTGCTACAGCATTCGTCAATTTTCTCATGGGAAGATTTCTTGTCCGCAAGGGCAAGTCGCTTCATTCTTCCGCTTTGGTGGCCGATGGCCATCACCTGCTGTCCGATACCTGGTCTTCCGTAGGATTGGCTGTCGGGTTGGGAGTAATAGTACTTACCGGTCAGGTTTGGATTGACCTCCTGCTTACCGTTTTACTGGGTGTTTACATCCTGGTAGTTGGTTCCAGACTAGTGAAAGACTCACTTGCCGGACTCATGGATGAAGCGGACTTCGTTACGCTGGAGGAGATTGTTGCTGTATTTTCCAAGGAGCGTAAGGCGAAATGGATTGATATCCATAACCTGCGCGTGGTCAAGTATGGTGCTCACATACATATTGACGCCCATCTTACTTTACCCTGGTACGACGATTTGGAAACAACACACCGGGAGGTGAAAGAACTGGAGCATCTGGTCAATCTGCATTTTGGCAACCGCGTGGAGTTTTTCATCCACACCGATCCATGTCTTCCTAAATCATGCTCGGTATGTACCATAGGTGACTGTGCTCATCGAAAGTCAGTCCTCAAACAACGACTTGAGTGGACACTCCCGCTGTTACTGAAAAATCAGCCGCATACCACGGATTGAGCATTCCAAGCCCCCACACTCACACTCACACTCGCACTGTTTTTGCTTACCACCAAAACTCGTCCATCCAAAGGCGTGTGTTGCCACGCTCATCGGTGACGGTAACTGCCAGTTTGTGTTGCATGTTGAGGGTCATGCCCTGGAGGTCTACGGTTAAGAGTTTTTCTCTGGCGTCAAAGGAGGCTAGCCGCCATTCTCCGTCGATGGAAACCGAGTAGGTCTTTAGTCCGGACAGTTCATCATCGACTTTAACTTGAACGATAGCGCCCCGAGAGGTGTTCAGGTCGGCGGGGTAATATTCATGGATGACACTGGGGGGGAGTGTGTCGAGTTCGATGATGTAGGTTCCGAATTCTTTCACTTTGGCGGTCACCATGCCTTTGTTGAACGAACTGGGTTGTGCGTAATGTTTGCCGTCCAATTCCACGCGGGAAAGCAATGCCTTTGATTTCAACGAATCTGGAATTTCCCGACTGGGTTTGATGCCGATGGTAATCGGTACATGCAAGGCTTCGTAGCGGTTCCCGATCATGTAGGAATCAGACCAGCCGTCTTCCTGGCGGATTTTATCATCCCAATAATACATTTCTTCATACACCGCGTTGGTGGGTACCACCACATCGAGGTCTTCCTTGTGAACAGCAACGCCTTTGGAGGGGCCGATGAGCATGGCTTCCTTGGGATAGGCTTGGTAATTTTTGTTGGCCAGGGGAGAGTAGGGCTGCAGCTGGAAGGTGACTTCGCATTTGTTGCCGGTGAAATCATACGCAATAAAATGCATGTCGTGGGACTCTTCGTCGTTGAACATAGCCCAACCGGTGTACGAGGTGTCCGGATAAATGGCGGTAAAGAGATTACCGGGCATCCGGAAGCAACGTTGGACCGTGGCACCGTCGCGCTTCTTGACTTCGTAATCGCCGTGTGCGTTAGCGTATCTCATGTCGTCAAAGTCCAACCGGTCGTTTCGCCACTCGTAGATTTTGTTGCCGTCCAGGAAGAGTTCCGCGGAATAGATGCCCAACTCAGCTGAGGTACCTTCCTGCTGGTCATAAACATCAAAGCCGACGCCGATCATGTCCCACACTTTGATGTATTCGGATACGCCAACGGTGTAGAAGGAATCATACATGAAAATCTCGTAGGAACGGGCAGAGTCGGTCTGCTCGACGATACCGGCGCCCGGCTGGGGGTACACCCGGAGGCCGCGCAAGATGGGCTTTTGCGTATCGATGACCGGTAGTCCGAAAAGCAAGGGGTTAATGGGTTCTTCGGAGCGCTCATCTCTGATTTCAAAATGAAGATGCGGCCCGGCGGAATTGCCACTGTTGCCGGAAAGTGCGATCTCTTCGCCTTTTTTGACCAGCAGTTCGTTTTTCTTGGGTAGTACTTCGATTTCGTAACTCTTCTGGGCCTTCTGATTCTCAAGGGTTTTCTGTTGGATGTCATCGCGGAATCGACTCAGGTGAGCGTACACGGTGACGTACCCGTTGGGGTGTGTGACGTAAATCACTTTACCCAAACCGCTGGCGCTCACCTTGATGCGTGATACATAGCCATCCGCGGCAGCGCGAACGGATAATCCTTCCTGTTCACCGGTGCTGAAGTCAACTCCGGCATGGAAATGATTGTCGCGCAATTCGCCAAAAGTGCCATTCAGCAACAGGGCGCCTTCCAACGGTGAATCAAAATAGCTTTTCGGGTAATTCTGCCCAAAACCCGCAAATCCGCACAGGATAAGGGTTAGCGAGAGGATGGTTCTTTTCATAGGATTCTATTCCACAACGAATAAACGGACAATTAATTGAAGTTCTTCGTTCGTCGTTGACCACATTGTACTGACTTTGTTCACAATGCGTGTTGATAATTCATGGACTTATTCAGGTATTATTTCGATATTTGCGTCCTACATTTCAAACAAAATTAATCGGGAATGCAACAGCAACCCCTTGACATAAAAGATCGGTTTACCACGCTGGAACAGCGACTGCAGGTTCTGATGGATCTTCATCAGTCTCTGAAGTCTGCTTCCCGCGAATTGCAGGCAGAGAACCGCAGGTTGGTGCTCGAGTTGGAAGAGGAGCGTAACCGCGCCAAGCGATTGGACGAAGGGTATCGTAATTTGAAAGACCAGGAGCAGACGGTAACCCGCCAGCAAGTTGATCGTATCAACCATCGAATCAATGAATTAGTACTTGAGATTGATAAGAATCTCAAATTGATAGAAGTATAACTAGTGTGAATCGGCCCATACATGGGAGAACTCCTTTCGGTAAAAGTTTCCATTGCTAATCGCACCTATCCGCTCCGCATCACAGCTGAAGAGCAGGAGCGCGTGTTGAAGGCGGCAGAATTGATCAATAAGCGAATCCGTGATTTCGAAGAAGCCTTCGCGGTCAAGGATAAGCAAGATCTGCTCGCCATGGCGGCGTTGCATTACGCCAACGAAGCAATGGGTCAGGATAAATCGGATAAAACCGAGTCGTTACGTACCAGTGTCACAGACCAGCTTGATCTTTTGACCCTAATGCTTGACGATTATCTGGCCAAAGAGGACGTTCCCCTGTGATCGTTCTTTGAATCCCCACCGTTTCACAACTTTTTAGTCCGCCTGACCCGCGGACTTTACAAGTTTGTGACCGGCTCAACCCATCCCGCATTAGCTCCGTCCGCGTGTAAACTCAACACTAAATCACACCGGAGCCCAACGCTTCGATGTCTATGGGAGGCTGCAACCCCGGTAACGAGGTATCCTTTCAGGAACAGCAGAACCCAGAAACCATCAGGAGGCTCCACCCATGACGTAAGGGGTTTACTTCGTCACCGGAATTAATGCGGGTTACTTTAATCCCTTACCCATCACCTCCGTGATGCCAAACAACTCTGTTCATTATGAATGAATTAAATAGTACGACCCTGCTTTTCATCCTCGCATCCGCCGGGGCAGGAACAGCCATCGGGTTTATGATTTCCCGCTTCATCCTCAACCGGGCCCTGAAGTCCCGCGAGAATTCCGCCAACTCCAAAGCGAAAGCCATCCTCAAAGAGGCGGAGAGCGAAGCCGAAGTCCTCAAGAAAAACAAGATCCTGGAAGCCAAGGAGAAATTCTTGCAACTCAAGGCTGAGCACGAGAAACAGATTTCGGAAAAGGACAAGAATATCTCCA
>CAYWDY010000167.1:2518-5523 GCA_964455985.1 uncultured Flavobacteriales bacterium | reverse complement strand
AGGAAGTCAGCCAACTCGTTACGGATAAACTGACTTCCGTATCCTCCGAAGAGCAACGGGAAAAGACGGTGAAAGCGATCACCGACAGCCTGGAGAAATCCTTTTCAAGCAACGGCATGAAGGCCGTGGTACGTCCCTTTTACGGCGGCAATAGATATTTCCTTTTTGTGACCGAGACGTTTCGCGATATCCGTTTTGTTGGTGCTCCACCGACGTGCATCGGTAATTTCGGCGGCGAGACGGACAATTGGATGTGGCCCAGGCACACCGGTGATTTTTCCGTGTTCAGGATATACGCTGACGACAAGAATCAACCCGCCGATTTCTCCCGCAGCAACCGTCCTTACCGTCCGCGCCGTTGGCTGACGGTGAACAGCCAAGGATGCCAGGAAGGTGATTTCACCATGGTGTACGGTTTTCCCGGAAGGACACAGCAATTCCTTTCTTCAGAGTCCATACGCCTCATCGAAGAGCAGACCAATCCAAACCGCATCCGATTGCGCGACATACGAATGGAAGGATGGAGAAAAGGTATGCGCGACAACGACACCGTAAGACTTCAGTATTCAGCCAAGTTCAGAACGCTTGCCAATTCCTATAAACGTTGGAAAGGAGAACTGATCGGGCTTCAGGCTGAAGATGTGGTAAACAAACGCATGAAGCAGGAGTCATCCATCCAAGATCCGGAGGGACAACGAATCATCAAGGCCTTGAATGAGTGCGTCGATAGTTCCCGTTCCATCAGTGCCGCCAACGATTTCTATGCGGAAGGATTGAGCGGGATTGAATTGCTGGGTATCGCTGCCAAGTTGCAACCACTGATAGACGCTGCCCTATCGCCCGATACGGATCCTAAAAAGCTGGAAGAACTCCGTCAGAAAACGTGGAAAGAATGTCAGAGTTTTTACAAGAATTATTCGCCAGACATGGACCGGTCCGTGACACCTGATTTGTTGCGTGCTTGCGCCGATGCACTGCCGGCAACTTGGCAGCCTGAATTTCTGGTTTCCTTCAAACAGAAACCCGAAGAAACCGTTCGCTGGTTATTCTCCTCCGTCTTGACCCAACCTGAAAAATTGGAAATGCTCATCAAGAATGGTTCGGTAAAAAAACTGAAGGCACTTTCGGATGATCCTGCTGTTAAGTCTTCCCAACAGTTTACGGCCTTGAAGACAAAAACCATCGACCCGGATTTGACCCGGAAGCAATCCCGGATCAACACGTGGCAGCGCGAATACATCCGCTTCTTGCTGGAACAAAGCAAGTCTCCCATTGCACCCGATGCCAACTCTACCCTGCGGGTATCTTATGGCAAAGTGGAGGGAATGCACCCCCGAGACGGCGTGGAGTACTCGTACTACACAACCTCCGACGGCATCCTTGAAAAGGAGGCGACCGGAAACGAAGATTATTCCCTTCGCGAGGAGGTGTTAAACAGTTTGGAAAAAAGAGATTTCGGACCGTGGGGCCGTAGCGATACGCTGCATGTAGCCTTCCTCGCCTCCAACCACACCACGGGCGGCAACTCCGGCAGCCCGGTGTTGAACGCGCGTGGCGAATTGATCGGCATCAACTTCGATCGGATATGGGAAGGAGTCATGAGCGATATTTACTTCAATCCTGCCTTAAGTCGTAACGTCTCCGTGGATATTCGGTACGTGCTGTATGTGATAGACCGACTCGGAAACGACCGCCGGCTGCTGGATGAAATGCGGATAAGCAATTGATTTCGATCCCAGGGCGGTCCTGCCGGTTCGATGTCGGGGCACGTTCAACCGTAGCCTTTGCCGGGCACCAGATAGTTCTTGACATAATCTGTCACGCCCTCTTCCAAGGTGTGGAAAGGTTTATCGTAGCCTATGGAGCGCAACTTACTCATGTCCGCTTCCGTGAAATACTGGTATTTGTCCCGTATATCGGCCGGCGTATCCACAAAGGAGATGTCAGCCGGTTTTTCCATGGCCTGGAAGGTAGTCCGCACCAGATCCAGAAAAGTTCGCGCCTTCCCTGAGCCGAGGTTATACAAACCGGAATGTTTTCGGTGATGCATCAGGAATAGGCAGACTTCCACGACATCCTTCACGTAAATAAAATCACGCAACTGCTCACCGTCCTTGTAGTCGGGATGATGTGAGCGGAACAGCCGCATGGAACCGTTTTCCCGGATCTGACGGAATGCGTGAAAAACCACCGAAGCCATTCGTCCTTTGTGGTATTCATTAGGACCATACACGTTGAAGAATTTCAGTCCGGCCCAGAAATAGGGCGCCTTCGACTGAGCCAGTGTCCAACGGTCAAAATCATTTTTGGAGACGCCGTAGGGATTCAACGGCACGAGCTTATCCACTCCCGCGTGATCATCCGAATAACCATGTTCACCACCGCCGTAGGTGGCAGCTGAAGAGGCATAGACTAACGGCAATCCGTACTCCACGCACTTATTCCATACCCGTTGTGAGTAATAAAGGTTTAATTCGTCAAAAATCTCCTGACGGAATTCGGTCGTGTCCGTGCGGGCGCCCAGGTGAAACACGAATTGGACAAAGCGGTGATGCTCATCCAACCAAGTAAAAAAATCCCGACGATCCACCGTCAGGGAATAGGATTTTCCTTGCCAGTTCGGGGCTTTGTCGGGACGGGAAAAATCATCCACCAATACCAGATCACGAAAACCTTCCTCGTTCAGTTTGGCTACCAGACAACTTCCGATAAAACCGGCGGCACCGGTGATGATGATCATGGGTCAGGATGAGATTGAATAGTCAAAATTACCGCATTCCAATGAGAACTCAAACGAACATCGGTTCCGTAAGGGCATGATCGAGAGCGCCGACTGTTATGGCTTTGTCAAAGAAATAACGGACCGCTTTGCGCCCGTGGTCACCCAGATCGAGCGAGTAATCGTTCACATACAATTGAATATGCTGTTGACGAACGTCCGGATCCATAGCTTGTGCATGACGAGCGACATAGTTTTCGGTCTGGGCGGGATGGGCAAAGGCATG
>CAYWDY010000167.1:0-2508 GCA_964455985.1 uncultured Flavobacteriales bacterium | reverse complement strand
CACTTTTCCGAATCAGTCGATCAAGATCATGAAGCAGCTCCGTTCCCAACCCGCGCTTACCCGCTATTCCGCCTAGCGGAATGGGCTGACCGGTTTCTTTTTCCCACAGTGCTCCTAGGTCAGCCAAGGCACGGAGTCCCTTTTGTTGGTACGTAAATCTATTTTCGTGAATGATGACACCGGCATCGGCCTTGCCTTCCACAACGGCGTCTTCGATTGCTGAAAACAACACTGGGATGCGTTGTTTGACGTTGGGGAAATACAAGCGAAAAAGACGCAAGGGATGATTTTTGTAAAGCGACCAGCAAGGGACCGACTCCGAATCCCAAGGCACTCCCGGAGTTCATGAGTATGTATTCGTTCGAACAATCGGCGTAGGCGCGAAAGCTTAGTTTCGTGATATCCCATTCCCCTCTCATAGCCCGTTGATTGAGCGCTTCAACATCTTCGAGGATTGGCTCAAACCGTAGCTTACCGGTATCGATCTTGCCGTTGACCAGCGCATCGAAGATGAACGTGTCGTTGGGACAAGGGGAGAATCCCAGCGTGAGTACAGTCGTGCCGTCGGAAAGAATACGCATAAGGTCAGAAGGTAGTAAGCACCTGAAACGCGGCGTTAGTGACGGCTTCTACGGCACCTGGAATATCCCAGGAATCCCGGTTACGCGGTTCAACACGGTTGGAGATGCCTCGAAGTTGAAGGCAGGGGATGTTTTCCTGATTACAAACGTAGTAGAAAGCAGCGCCCTCCATGGATTCCAGGGCTGCATCGGTCATGGTGATTAACCGCTCGATGGAAAGGCGTTCGCCATGCACTCGGTTTACGGTAATCCCTTTCGCCCAATGGATACCAACGGGCAGGTCACGATGCAGTCCTAAGGAAGGCCGAACACGGTCTATCCCTGACAGTCCCATGTCCGAGAGGAAAAGGAATTGCCCGTTGTCTTCAGCCCCCAGTTCAATGAAATGATCCTCCGATACGGCAGCCACCGATCGGAGAGGCAGGCGATCCGCCAATGTTCCCGCGATGCCGATCTGAAGGGCTTTATCGTACCTGATTTTCGTCAACACACGGGTCAAGGAGTGCGTGGCTGATACCATCCCTACTCCGGTAACCAAGAAATCGATATCGGCCTCTAGGGTCAATCCGGACAAACGTTCCTGGATAGGCACTATTTCCTTTTCCGTAGCGGCTACCACCAACCATTTCATAGTACAAAGCTATTGAAAATGAGGAAGCGATTCATCGCGGGAATGCATTACCTTTGAGGTATGATTCATATTACACGCAAAGAGTCTTTCTGTGCCGCGCACAAAGTGTCGCGACCGGATTGGACGGAGGAAAAAAACCGGGAAGTTTTTGGCAAGTGTTCCAACCCCAATTGGCACGGCCACAATTATACGTTGTGGGTTACGGTGAAAGGAGAAATCAACCCGGAAACCGGATTCGTTGCCAACCTGGCAGAGGTCAGTGAATTGATCAAAAAGAATGTCATCGACAAAGTGGATCACCGCAACCTTGACATGGACGTGGATTTCATGAAAGGAAAAATCAGCTCCACGGAAAATCTGGCCGTTGAAATCTGGAAACAGTTGGCCGCTCCGCTGGAAACACTGGGTTGCCAGATGCATTGCATCCGACTGCAAGAGACAGAAAAGAATTTCGTAGAATACTTTGGCGGTTAATTCGATTCCACATGTTAGACGAAAACGAAACCGAAGGTTATCAGAAGATAGACCGCTACAACGCCGAGTCGGTGGTGCGGATTGCTGACCATTACCGGGAAATCATCGGTATGTTGGGCGAAAACACCAACCGAGAGGGTTTGCTTAAAACACCAGAGCGGGCTTCCAAGGCCATGCACTTCCTCATGCACGGGTACGACTTAGACCCTGCTGAGATCCTACGTTCCGCCCTGTTCCACGACGAGTACCAGCAGATGGTCATCATCAAAGACATCGAACTCTATTCGTTGTGCGAGCACCACCTGCTCCCGTTTTTCGGCAAAGCCCATATCGCCTATATCCCTAACGGAAAGATTGTAGGACTAAGCAAGATCCCTCGCATAGTAGATGCTTTTTCCCGGCGCCTCCAAGTGCAGGAGCGCCTCACCACGCAGATCCGTGACTGCATACACGAGACGTTGCAGCCGTTGGGAGTAGCGGTCGTCATCGAGGCCCGTCACCTGTGCATGCTTATGCGCGGCATCCAAAAGCAGAACTCGGCAGCCACCACTTCGGCGTTCACCGGAGAATTCGAGAACGAAAAGACCCGTTCTGAATTCATCCGCCTGATCGGAGCCAATCTGTCATAATCCGGCCGACTGGCAGGAATTTTGTCCTGTAAGGTTGATCGTAATCATTATATTTGAGTACTAAATCCTCTAACTATCATGGATAACAAGAATTTCAACATCAATTCGTGGCAAGCACCGGCAGCCGGTTCTACTTCTACGGTTGCCCGCTCCTTTATCTCCGGCGTTTTCGCTTGGATGGGAATCGCCCTCG
>CAYWDY010000166.1:224-5558 GCA_964455985.1 uncultured Flavobacteriales bacterium | reverse complement strand
GTCCAACTGGGCTTCCGGCAGCGGATAGGTTCCCTCCTGCTCGATCGGGTTCTGGGTAGCGAGAACGAAGAAGGGCTGGTCCAGCGGATAGCGTTTGCCGGCTGCGGTGACAGCATATTCCTGCATGGCTTCCAAAAGCGCCGATTGGGTTTTGGGAGGAGTACGGTTGATCTCGTCTGCCAAGATGATATTGGCGAATAAGGCGCCTTTGATGAACTTGAATTGACGGTGCTCATCCAGAACCTCGGTACCGATGATATCGGACGGCATCAGGTCAGGCGTGAACTGAATCCGGTTGTACGTGAGCCCCAAGGACTGCGCAATGGTATTCACCAGCAAGGTTTTGGCCAGTCCGGGCACACCCACGAGCAAACAGTGGCCACGGGAGAAAATTGAAATGAGAACATCCCGGACGACTTCATCTTGCCCTACAATCACTTTGCCGATTTCGCGTCGCAGCGCATGGTATTTCTGCAACAGATCTTGAACGGCTTCGACATCGCTGGCGTAATTCTTCATAGCTAAATGGTGTTTTACAAGGATTATTTCTTCCAGTGGTTCAGCAGCGTGCAATAAGAATAATCGTCGCTGAGGCGTATGTACGTGATCTTACTTTTCTTCTCCACCCAATCACTCAAGGCCTTATTCTGCTTTTCGCTCAAGGCGACTTCCTGTATTTTCTGGTAGTCGTCGCGAAGATTGGCTTGATGCGGCGGCATACGGTTCTTGACAGTGACCAAGCGATAGGCGCTTTTACCGTCGTTTGTGAGTGTAGGCAACGGAGGCGAAACGGAACCGATAGTCATGGTATCCACTTGGAAGAAAAGTGAACGGTCCATTTTGTCGGGCGACAAGCGCGTGGTATTCGTTTCCGGATTGATGATCAATCCACCATTATTGCGGGTATCCTCGTCATCGGAAAATTTCAAGGCAGCTTCCTCGAAGCTGATCTGACCGGCCTGAATTGCTCGGCGCAGGCTATCCAGTGAATTCACACAAGCATACAACTCCGCATCGCTGGTCTTAGGTTGAAGTAGGATATGACGGGCATTGATGGTGTTGCCGCGTCGTTCAATGAGCTGGATCAAGTGAAATCCATATTTGGTTTCAACCACCTGACTGATCTCATCCGGCTTCAAGGAAAAGGCGATAGCTTCGAACTCAGGAACCATGGTGCCACGGTCGAAGTAGCCCAGCTCACCGCCCTTTTTGGCTGATCCGGGATCCTGGGAATACAAAGCAGCATACACGGCGAAATCATCACCGCTGGTGATCTTGGCGCGATATTCCTCCAGACGTTTCCTCACCTCCATCTTTTCGGCTTCACTGATCCGGGGCTTTCGGACAATCTGACCGATCTCCATTTCAGCATCGATGTATGGAACACTGTCAGGGGGAATGGATTCGAAATACGCTTTGACTTCATTCGGGGTGACCGATACGTCTTTGGTGATCTTGGACTGCATGGTCTGAACCGTCAACTGGTTACGGATAGTCTCTTTGAGCTCATCCTTCAACTGACGGATACTGGTCTTGAAATAAGCTTCGAGCTGTTCTTCGGATCCGATCTGTTTGATATAAAATCGCATCCTACGATCCAACTCCCCTTCCACCTGACCTTCCGATACCGTTACGCTGTCGATGATCGCTTGATTCAAGAGCAACTGCTGCAGGATGAGCTGATCGAAAATCTGGCAACGGGTATTGGGATCATCGCCACCTTGCGCCAGCATTTGCACGTATTGTTTCTCGATGTCGGACTTCAGCACAATCTGACTGCCGACGGTAGCGACGATCTGATCGACTAATTCCTGGGCCATCATGGAATGGCACGCAACTAAGAAAACCGGAAGGAGGAGTCGACGCAGGGAGTGTTGGAAAGACATGCTTGACAAAAATACGATTAATAAACGTCGATATCACCCTGCTTCCGGGCCTCGTCGTAAGCTTGTTTTTCCATATCCTCCAGCAGCTTCAGTTTGCGTTGATTGACGATCATGGCCCGGATGTTATTCTTCTCAAAACTGAGGGGCGAAATGGAATTCTTGATCTTGAAACCCTTGATATTCACGAGGTAAATGGAATTCTCATCTTCGAACTCGATGATCCGGTTATTCTGAAGGAACTGCTCCTTATCATAGGTCTTTATCGGAATCTCCTTGAGCAGGTCATCGAAGAGCAACCAAACCTCATCATCCAGAAAATAGTTGATGGCATACTGATGGCAATACTCGGCCAGCAAAGCGCGGTCTTTCGACTGGTCGCTGCGGTACCATTGGCGGACACGATCCAATTTGGGAGACTTCTTACCCACCCGTAGATACAGCACCCGGATGATATTGTCCTTCAGTTCGAAATTAGCCTTGTTCTTGTCGTAGTAGGCGTTTATCTCCTGTTCGGTGACTTGGGTGTCCAACCGCTGACGGATGAGCTCAGCCTCGTAGGCGTAGGTGATGAGCGAGCTTCGGTACTCCTCCAACTTTCGGGACACCTCTTTCTGATCATCGTCTAGGTTATCTTCTGCCTTGTGCAGGACAACCTTTTTCCGAATCCAGTTATCGATGTAATTCTTGACGATGGTGATGCTATCCTCCCGAGAGGCATTGGCTGGCACCAAGCCTTCCAACTCATCCGGATACAGGTAATACCCGAACGCCTTGGCAACCGCCCCCTCGCCTGTTTTTTCGTGATTCCGGCATCCTGAAAACACGATTAAGCAGAGCAACAAGAAAGTCACTCCCGGTCGTATCCTTGTATTGGACGTGCTTTTGAACATCGCTTTAAACGACAATGGCGTCAGTGTATTTCACGAACGCCATTGCCTTACAATAGTAAGAAAAAAAGATCAGTTCCCTTGGGAAACGCTATCTACGACAGCGTCGTTGACTTTGATGACATACTTCGTGTGGAGTTCAGATATCCATGCCTTTTCCAACGCAGACTGGTAATCGGCCGTAATCAGACCTTTAGCTTCATCCAGGGATTTGGGCTGGGAAGGCATGAAACGATTGACCACGACAAAAACGACCTGATTGTCTTTGACCATGTCTTTGGTCATGCCCGGCTTCCACTCGATCTGATCGATGATTTCGTTTTCCCCCTTGGTGAACTTAGCGGTGCGCACCTGTAAGTTCAACTGAGACGTGCTGTTGATGCGGGCCATGAGGGTATCGTTATCGTCGATCTTCTTCATCATCTTATGGGTTTCCTTGGCCACGTCCGCGTTAGCGCAGGTGTAAATGGTTGCTTCCACGCGGTCAGGCCACATGTAGTTCAACTTGTTCTTCTCATAAAATTCCTTGAGACCGGCGGTATCTTTCACTGCCTTAGACCAGACTTTCTTGTCAGTCAGCTCGAACAACAGAATACCATCGCGGTACTCCTGCATCAGGTTGCGGAAATCAGGATAAAGAGAGTCCAACTTGGATTCTTCCAGAGCCAGACAGCTTTCGTTAACCCATTCCGTATAAAAATTGTTCACCAAAGCTTCCGGAGTCATCGAAGCTCCCCGACGGCTCTGATGATCGACGACGTAGTCTGCGAAATCCTTCTGGGAATACGAAGAACCTCCCAAGTAGAACATATAACCGTTTAACGAAGCGGCTTTGTCAGCCGTCCAGGTACCTTGAGCTAAAGTTGAATCAACCGTTTTCATGAACGCGGCCTTGGAAGCGGGGACTTCTTTAAAATCATAACGCGATTTGATCTTGTTGATCATGGAGGTACGACTGAGATCGGAACGAGAATCCTTGGACACCTTCTGTTTTAATTCAACCTGAACGGTCTCAAAGCTTCCAAGAGGTTTGGTGTCCATCAACTTGATGATATGCCATCCATAAGAGGTGCGAACCGGAGCAGAATAATCACCGGGATAAGCCAGCGCATAGGAAGCGGCTTCAAACTCAGGGACCATTCGGCCTGTTCCAAACCACGGCAAGAGTCCACCGTTCTTGGAAGAGCTCTGGTCGTCGGAATATTGCTTGGCCAAGTCCTCGAATTTCTCTCCGGCCTTGAGCTTTTCATAAATCTCGTTGATTTTTTGAGCGGCTTTGGTGGAGTCCTCGGACGTAGCCGTCGGTCCGACTTTAACCATGATGTGGGCCACTCTGATTTCGCCTTGGTCTTTACGTACGTCGGTCACTTTGATCAGGTGATAGCCATAACGAGTACGCACCGGCATGGAAATCTCCCCTTTCTTGGTGTTGTAGGCAGCCGATTCAAAAGGATACACCATCTGCATGGCGGTGAAGAAACCCAGATCGCCGCCGTTTTCTTTGGCTGACGGATCGTCGGAATATTTGCGGGCCGCAGCAGCAAAGTCGCCGCCCTTCAACAACTCGGCACGAACCTTCATCGCTTTGGAATATGCCTCTTGGGTATCCTTTGGAAGTGCGTTAGCGTCCACTTTGAACAGGATGTGACTGGCTCGTACATCGATCTTCAAACGGTCGTAAGCCTCGTGGATCAGCGAGTCGCTGACTTGTTTGTCGACCAGATAAGGCTGAGCCAACTGCTTGCGGTAGCCGGCCAGCTCATCGCGAAACGACTGAACGGTATCCATGCCTGATTCGAGAGCTTCGTGCACTTTCATCTTGTAATTGACATACAGCTCGAGGTAATCACGAACCGCTTTCTGATCAAAGCCGGATTCTTTCGTATTGTTTTTCTTGAAGACACGAACGAATTCACTCTTGGGAACTTGTTCTTCTCCAACGATTAGGATGATCGGATCGCTGGATTGTTGGGCTTTGACAACCGTCGTAGCAGTGAGCATGGACAGCAGAATCGCAACACGGATATTTTTCATAGGTATGTGGAAGATTGAAAAGAGGGGCAAATGTAATAAAAGCATTGGGTTAAAGACAACGTTCTCCCCGGATGAATTATTTATGAAGGAGCTGGTTTTCAGAATGTTAATGAAGTCTTAATGACTGACTTACTACCATTTATCACCATTCCTATAAATCGTACTTTTGAATCATGAGATGTACGTTACTGGCAAGAACTATTCTGACCGGCATGCTTTTGATGTCGCTGGAACAATCTGTTGGACAGAATTTTTTCCGCCCGGTCGGAGTTCCATCGCTGCTATCCGGCACTACGTTCTCGTTGACATGCGACAGCGGACAGTGGGCCATTTATCCGGGCCAAGCTACGAACACGTATGCCATCAACGGGAATTACCTCGGCCCGACACTGGAACTGATCGAAGGTGATTCAGTTTCCATTCAGATCAACAACCAATTGGGCGAAACGACTTCCTTGCATTGGCATGGATTGCATGTACCAGCTGCTATGGATGGTGGACCTGAGACAGTGATTCCCAGCCTGAGC
>CAYWDY010000166.1:0-214 GCA_964455985.1 uncultured Flavobacteriales bacterium | reverse complement strand
TATCCCGTTTCGTGGTCAAGAACCGGGCGGGCACCTATTGGTACCACCCGCATGTCCACATGCTTACCCAGACCCAAGTGACCAAGGGTATGGCGGGCATGATCATCGTTCGCGACAGTGCGGAAGCATCCCTTAATCTGCCCCGTTCCTATGGCAACGATGATTTTCCCTTGATCCTCCAGGACCGCAAGTACGACGCGTATAATCAGTTTTT